>DATNQT010000142.1:0-15819 GCA_036703885.1 Candidatus Sericytochromatia bacterium | reverse complement strand
AAGCACTAGATATATTTCCAATTAAGATGCAATATGAATTTAATAAAGTTCTTGTTGGATTGCGAAGTTAAAGAAAACTTCGAGCTGCCTCTATTAAGACGAAAAGAACTATAACTTTTCTGAGCAGTTTAATTTCGCGATCGCGAAGCATCCCGCTCTTGGTTATCGCCCTTTGGATTACCACCCTTGTCAACCTCAAGTTTTTTAAGGAGCATCAATCTATGTCTCAACTCATGCAGAACGCACCAACCGCAACCGTAGATGTTGAACTCGTCACAACCACCAATGCTCATACCTCAACTTTTTTAGGTAATGGCGGCAACATCCCCGACGGTATTGGCAGCTTCCAGGATGACATTATCGTTACGGACAACTTCCGCATCACCGACGTGACTGTCACGCTGAAAGATCTCGTCCATACCTGGGTTGGAGACCTGGTTGTGCGCTTGCGTCATTTAGAGACAGATACGGTAGTTGAGCTGTTCCGCCGTCCCGGTCAACCTCACTTCTCTTCTAGTGGTTATAGCAACGACCTGAATGGTGATTACAGCTTTAGCGCTCATAATAGCGATCGCTTTGAGGTGGCAGCAGCGACAAATGCTGTTATTCCCAGCGGCAAATACGCCTCGCTTCAATCCCTCTGTGCATTTAACGATTTGCCATCAACTGGTACTTGGCGGCTGATCATTAACGATTGCTCTGCTGGTGACTCTGGTTCTCTTGGAGCTTGGAGTCTAAACCTGGCATGGGGATAAGGCAACGAAAGTGCATTAAAGCCACTATTTTGGCTAGGATTGGAGGCGATTCCTATTCCTCATGAGTAAACAGCATCAGTAGAGCATAAAAAAGAAAAATTGCTTCTGCTCAAAGCTCTTATTGCAGATACAGGTTGACAACTCCCAGAGTTTTTGTAGGAGAGAATAGGAGTGTATTGAGGGATGAAAACTTTCAGAAACTACAGCTACTTCTTCATTTGTATTGAGTGAGTTGCTAGTTCAGTAGTAACCTGAGAGGTTGAGACTGATATCATCTCCAATCATTGCGATCGCAAATTAAAATCCAAAAACTGAGGAGCAGAGGAGAATTATTTTTATTCTCCCCTGCTTTTTGTTGAGCGACAACGAGACAAGGCAAACTCTATATTGGCAATTCTCGATTGCCTAAAATACACGCGCAGGTATAGCAGTAGTCACTTAGGTTAGAACAGTGTTGAGCGCCCAAACCAGAAAAGACTACGTTTTTACTCAGCATTCAGCACTTTGCTATACATGGTTCATGGCAATCAAGACCCAATGAACCACAAAGTTATGTTAAGCGTAGGATTGGATATCCTCACCACACTGATCGACTAAGTAACAAAGAGCACGGAAACGTAAGCCGACTAATTGCTCATAGAGAGGATTAAGCTTACATAGGGGTGGAATATGCGCCACCAGGTAACCGAATAGTTTAATATCACGCTCAAAGGGACATTGAGCTGGAATCACTCTCGAAAGAAATCGAGCTAGTTTTGGATCGCGAATCTCGATTTCATCAAGCCATTGACGTACAGGTTGTAGTAGATCGAAATAGTTCTTGGGCAATCGATGACTCTCGCTTGAGCAAATAGTTTGTTGAGCTATTGCTGAATTAGGGAACCTGCTGCTGTGATTATTAGTCCCGATCATAGGTCTACACCAAGAAAAGGATTACGTCGTTGCTTAATTACTTCTTTGTCTCTACTTATAACGATAAGAACATCAACCAAGGATTAGGTAAAGGGACAAACAAGAAATCTTGAAGCATTGATGAAGCTTTGATGAAACAACCTCAAACCTTGACTAAAAAAGATGAGTAGGGGATGAGGTTAGGGAGTTTGTGTAAAAAAGTCGGTTTCCCTCAGCCGTTACATTTCTAGAAGTTCGCAAGGAGTTGTCAAGACAACTTCTTCATCGCTCCTTCACAACTTTTTCACAAGTTTTTTTTAGCGTAAAAACTAAAGGTTTTTTCTACGAACTCTTAGAACTTAAGAGTTTTAAGTTTTGTTGCTCTAGTCAAATCAGTAAGCCTGATTAATATCTCGCAAAACTTTCAGTTCACACTATCATCTCGTCAGAACGTGGTAAAACATAAACATTTGGTTTGGCAACGCAGAGTATTGTTGGCTGTTGTTGCTGCGCTTTCTAGTTTTTTGATTAACCTGCTCATACCGATGAAAGCAGCAACCTACCCGGCGGCTTCTCCCTTAACTACTCCACTGATGCAGCAAAAAACCTTCTCGGTGCAGCCAAGGTTTCAGGGAAACATCATTAGGCAAGTGAAGTTGAGCAGCAAGAAAAAAGTTGTTGCCCTAACGTTTGATGACGGGCCTACGCCCAGCACTACACCCAAAATCTTGGATATTCTTAAAGAAAAGAATGTCAAAGGAACTTTCTTTTTGATCGGGCAGAATCTAAAAAACTTTCCTCAAATTGGGCAACAAATAGTAGCCGATGGTCATACGTTAGGTAACCATACGTGGCATCACTGGCGTAATCTGATGATGAAGTTGACGGCTGCTCATGAAATTGAGGATACAGCAGCGCTGATGTATGAAGTTACTGGCGTTAAAACTTCCCTATTTCGTCCACCGAACGGCTTTCTAAATAATGGTTTAGTAGATTATGCTCTTAAGCGGAAAGATTCGGTTGTACTGTGGTCTGTTGACTCTGGTGACTGGCGCGGAAGTCGTGTCACCGTGGAAGCGTTGGTTAACCGCGTGGTAGAGGGAGTTAAGCCAGGAGGAATTGTGTTGATGCACGATGGGGGAGGCGATCGCTCAAGGACTGTACAGGCTTTGCCAAAGATTATTGACGAACTGACTCAGCGCGGCTACGAGTTTGTCAGCGTACCTGAACTACTTCAAATGTAAGTAAATTAAGAGCAGTATTGCTGAATGTCCTCACCACAGCGATCGGCAAGGAAACACAGAGCACGAAAACGTAGCCCGACCAGTTGTTCATAGAAGGGATTGAGTTTGCACAAGGGAGGAATATGTCCTACCTTACGACCCAATAAGATGATATCGCGCTCAAATGGGCACTGGGCAGGAATTACATTAGAGATAAATCGAGCAATCTTAGGGTTAGGAATCTCGATTTCGTCAAGCCATTGGCGTAAGGGTTGCAGTAAATTAAACGAAAGCTTAGGAAAGTGCTTACCTTGAGCTAATTGGAAGTTCTTTTCAGAAGTTAGGATTATGTTAGCTAAGGCATCAGATTCATCAGTGTTCAAAATAATACTCATCGCTCACTCCTCTTCCTTGAGTTAAGATTTGACGATTTTGCTCATTGGACTTACGGCTTATCAACAGCAAAAACCTTTCTTAGTTATAGTTACTGCTTTTGAATTTCACACAAATGTAGATTTGCCGCCTCTTCAAAATTTGCAAGTAAATCCCTAGCTAATTCTGGATTAGCACCAAGCCTTGTTCTGATACGCTTATTTTAGATAAGACCAAACCAACTTTTTCGTCAGCAACCTCATTAATTTCTAATAACTCTTATAGAAAGTTGCTATATCTAATGTGTACTATTGCTTTCTAAAAAGCCTAGTACCTGGAGAGGGAATTTATTCTACTACTAGAGGTTGCCGATATTACTCAAGGTGGATAAAGGCAAGAACTATGCACGGCAGACTCTCAATCTTTGGGCTGACTTAATTGTTCAGGGCTTATGCAGCGCCCCTAAGCGTAGGGTGGGTAAGGCCCACCTTCATACTAGGTATAGCGTTTCAACAAGCAATTGGCGTAGGTTCTATTGTTGACATAATAGTTTTAATTATCATTCTTGGCTTCTACAAGAGTTACCACTGGAGTGCTAATAAAAAGCTGTTCCAGAGAAAGACTAATTATAAAATCACAAATTACATTAGCCATTCACTAACAATTTAGATGCTCGCCATTTCCGGAAGTGCCCCTTGCATCTTGCCTAAAAAGCTAATCAGATTTTCCAACTGCTGCTCTGCCTTCAGGACACCTAAACCTCGGACTGTTACCTTACCAGGAGAGTACACAAAACGCGATCGCAAATGTTCTGGCAAATTCTCCTTCAGCAAGTTCCAGGCTGGTTCCTCCATCGGAGTTTCCAAAACAACGTGCTGTTTATCCTCCGGTTTAATTCGGCTAAACCCTAAAGACTTCGCTACCTGTTTGAGTTCCACCACCCGCAATAACTGATTAGCCGCTCCTGGGATTGTGCCATAGCGATCGCTCCAATCTGCCGCTATTTGAATCAACTCTTGCTTCGAGTTAGCAGACGCCACAGCCCGATAAGCACTCATCTTTTGGTCTAAATCCGGGATATAGTCAGTCGGGATAAAGGCGGTGAGATTGAGGTCGATCTGAGTATCATCCACCTGGGGAATTTCTTGCCCCTGAATCTCTCGAATTGCCTCTTGCAGCATTTCCATATAGAGGTCAAAACCAATTGCCTCCATTTGTCCTGACTGTTCAGCACCCAAGAGATTGCCAACGCCTCGAATTTCCATGTCCCGCGTTGCCAACTGATAGCCCGAACCTAGCTGAGTGAACTCCTGAATCGCTCTCAAGCGCTGTCGTGCTGGTTCTGAGAGTACCCTCTGCTTCGGGTAAAATAACCAGGCGTGAGCTTGAATTCCAGCCCGACCAACTCGTCCCCGCAATTGATACAGTTGCGATAGACCAAACTTCTGAGAATCTTCAATCAAAATCGTGTTGACTCTGGGGATATCTAGTCCGGATTCAATAATTGTCGTACAGACGAGGACATCGGCTTCACCCGCGCTGAACGTGAGCATGGTGGATTCAAGTTCGCCTTCGTCCATCTGACCATGTGCGATCGCTAATCTGCAACCCGGTACCATCTCCCGCAGTTGGGTACCAACTTCCTCAATCCCATCCACTCGCGGCACGACATAGAATACTTGACCACCTCGGTCTAATTCTGTGCGAATTGCCGTGCGTACTGCTTCGGGATCGTAAGGAGAAAGATGGGTTTTAATCGCCCGTCGTGAGGGAGGTGGTGTGGTAATCAAGCTCATTTCTCGCACCCCCGATAAGGACATATAAAGGGTGCGGGGAATTGGGGTTGCGGTAAGGGTGAGAACGTCTACCTGAGTTTTGAGCGTTTTAATTTTCTCCTTCTGGTTGACCCCGAACCGCTGTTCTTCATCCACTACTAACAGTCCTAAATCCCGGAAGGTAACCCCCTTACCCAGTAGCTGATGCGTTCCGACGACAACATCTAGTTCACCCGTCGTCAGGCGTCGTTGGATGTCCTTGCGTTCCTCAGCGCTGCGGAAGCGGTTGAGTAAGCCGACATTAACGGGGTAAGGGGCAAAGCGCTCTTTGAGGGTATGGTAATGCTGCTGTGTGAGGATGGTTGTGGGGGCAAGAACGGCGACTTGCTTCCCAGCAATAACGGCTTTGAAGATAGCACGAATCGCCACTTCCGTTTTGCCAAAGCCAACATCTCCACAAACGAGTCGATCCATCGGGCGCTCGCTCATCATATCCCGCTTCACATCCTGCACTGCCTTTAACTGGTCGGGCGTCGGCTGATAGGGGAAGGAATCTTCTAACTCCTCCTGCCACGGGGAATCTTCTGGATAGGCAAAACCTTGCCGTTGCGATCGCTGGGCATACAGTTGCAGCAAATCGACCGCCAGTTTCTTAATACCCTTACGGACGCGATTCTTGGTCTTTTCCCAGGCTTTGCCAGACATCTTGTTGAGTTCTGGCGGGCGCTCCCCGGTAGCGCGAAACCGCGAAAGTACCCCCAACTGGTCAGCGGCTACCCGTAGTAAGCCATCAGCGTACTGTACTACCAAATAATCGCGGGTTTCGTTATTGATGGTCAGGCTTTCCAGCTTGAGGAACTTGCCTACCCCGTGGTTTCTGTGAACCACATAATCTCCCGCCCGCAGCTTATTTGGGTCGATCTGCTTTGAGGCGGCGCGCCGTCGCTTGCGGACGTAACTGGGAGTTGCTAAAGTATGCTGTCCGAAGAATTCGCGATCAGTTACGACTACGATGCGGAAAGTGGGTAGGATGAAGCCTTCGAGTTCAGCTAGCCCCGAATATTTCACCGCGACTGGCGTGTGCTGGATGAGTAACTTGTCAATGGCTGGGTAGTCGCGGGGGTTGGGGACGAATTGAGCGGGACAGTCGTGTTCTTGAAGTAGGGAGACAGAACGACTAGGTTGGGCGGAGACAAGCCAAATTGAAAAGTTGCGTAGGTTCAGCCCACTGTTGCTATCCCGTTCCCCTCGGAGAACTTCTGCGAGTTTGGCGAATTGGTGGGGCGTTACTGGAACAGGACGACTGGCAAGATTGAGTCCAGAGTCATCTGCTAGTTCCGATAGATGAAGCTGCTTAAAGCGTTCTACTGTTGCTAATGACTCATCAAAGGTACGGTGGATTTTAGGGAGTTTGGGCGTAATTGCCGCTAGTTGTTCTTGGGCGTTATGCCAAGAGCGATCGCTATGGGCGCGACATTGCTCCAACTCATCAATTGCAATGAGTGTATTTTCTGGCAGGTAATCGAGGAGGGAGGCTGGGCGCTCAAAAGCAATTCCCAAAAAGCGGCGGCTACCCTCTAAATTTTGACCGATATCGAATTGCTCTTGTTCTTCTGGTGAAAGATGGGCTTTAACGTTTTCTACTTTGGCTCCTGTTAGGGCAGCCGTAATAATTGGAGTAAAATCCGTGGGCGTCAGCACCAAGCGGTCAATTTTATCCAACGAACGTTGGGTAGCCGGGTCAAACTCTCGCAACTGCTCAAGTTCATCTCCAAACCATTCCAGCCGCACGGGCAATTCGGCAGCTACGGGGAAAATATCGACAATATCACCACGCCGACTCCACTGCCCTTCCATTTCCACGAGGGGGACACGATCATAACCCAGTCGTGCCAACTGCTCATCTACAGTTTTGGAGTTCCAAGTCATGCCTCGGTTGAGGGTGAGGCAGTACGGTTTAAAGGCATCCACTGGCGGTAAGTGGGGTTGAAGCGCCGCTTGAGTGGCGATAATCGCTATTGAGGAGTGCTGAGTATTTTTATTCTCACTAATGCTGCGATCGCTTGAGCGCACTGGTGTCTCAGCACGGATTAGGTCTGCCAAGACCTGCATCTGCCCCCAAGTCGTCTCTGATTCCGGGTTAAATGGCTCGTAGGGCGATGCTTCAGAAGTGGGGTAGAAGTGAACGGTTGCCCAACCCATTGCTTCTAGTTGTGCCGCCCAACGGCTGGCTTCCTCTAGAGTGCTAGAAACCACGAGTAAGTTGCATTGAGCTGCTTTAGCTAAAGCCGATGCGACTAATCCCTTAGGTAGGCGGGGGATGCCATTCAGCTGGAGGGACTGCTGCCGTTCAAGTTTGGACAGCAGTTCAGTTGTAAGCGGCGATCGCCCAAGGGCACGAATGATGGAAGAGAAAGCCATGAATCTAGGAAATGGTTAACTCGTTCTGAGTAGAAAATAGGAGTATAGCAATCCTAAATGAGGTGCGAACACCTCTCCCTTGTCCTCCTTGTCCCTATTGTTTGGAAATCAAATAGGAGGGCTATCTATCTGCTATGTCCCTCATTTTAGAAGTCTTGCTAGAAAGTGAGGGAATTGGGGAGTAGGGGATTCCCTACAGAGCAATTAGATTTGGAAGCTTTTTCCAAGGATGTATCGCAGGACACTAAGGCTTCAGGTATTGTTTCTTCCCCACAGTTGAAAGTATTTCTACTAATCAAGCCTCAGCACTCTCCACTTCGATACTGGAATACTCAGGTCGAATGCAGGATACTAAAATCGATAGGTGCAGTGCGCCGTACTATGGCAAAAGAATTATCTCTTTTCCTGTGGAAATTTTTTTTATTCTCCTACTGACCATTGCTAACGCCATTTTTGTCATGTCAGAAATGGCAATTGTCTCAGTCCGAAAGGTGCGGCTGCAACAGATGGCGAACCAGGGGGATGCCAAAGCCCGTGTTGCTTTGGAACTGGCTAATGCCCCGAATCAATTTCTGGCTACCGTTCAGGTCGGGATAACACTCCTTGTCATCGTTTCCGGTGCTTTTGGTGAATCGGTGATTGCTAAGAGACTGGTACCTTTATTAAGTTTTATCCCTTGGCTGCAAACTTATCGTGAAGCGATCGCCTCAGCAACAGCGATTTTAATTATCACGTATCTAACGCTGATTGTTGGCGAGCTGGTGCCCAAGCGGCTGGCATTGAACAACCCCGAACGAATTGCTGCCTCTGTCGCCCAACCGATGCAGATGTTGTCTAAAATAGGTTCTCCAATCGTTTATCTGTTGAGTGCTTCCACAGATACGGTGCTGCGGTTATTGGGCATTACACCGTCCACGGAACCACAAGTGACAGAGGAAGAAATTAAGGTTTTGATCGAGCAAGGTACTGAGGCGGGAACCTTTGAGGAAGCCGAACAAGATATGCTCAATCGAGTATTCCGTTTGAGCGATCGCCGAGTTAGTGCGTTGATGACTCCGCGCCCCGATATCGTCTGGCTTGACTTAGAGGACTCAGCCGAAACAAATCGGCAAATCATGATCGATCAGGCTCACGGTCAGTTTCCAGTCTGTCAGGGCGAACTTGACAACGTGCTTGGTATTGTCCGAGTTAACGATCTCTTATCCCGTTGTCTTGCCAATCAACCCTTTGACCTCACAGCAACCTTACAACGCCCGTTGTATGTACCAGAGAACACGCCAGGTTTGAAAATTTTGGAGTTGTTTAAGCAATCTGGTACTCATATTGCGATCGTCGTTGATGAATATGGTGTAATTCAGGGATTGGTAACGCTCAACGATATTTTGGGAGAGATTGTTGGAGATATTCCTTCTGTCGATCAATTGGATGAACCCCAAACCGTGCAGCGTGAGGATGGTTCTTGGTTAGTCGATGGAATGCTTCCCGTAGAAGAGTTTTTTGAACTTTTTGAGATTCCGGAGTTGCCAAAAGAGCAACGAGGGAACTATCACACCATGGGTGGTTTCGTCGTTACTCAATTAGGACGCATCCCAATGGCTACCGATACTTTTGAGTGGCAGGGAATGCGTTTTGAAGTTATGGATATGGACGGCAACCGGGTTGATAAAGTGCTGGTAATTCCCATGCCATCCAAGCACGGTGAGGCAAGAAACCAAGATTAAGGTGGCGTGGCAAAAGTCTTTGACCAGCTATTAGAGACAATTGGGATAGAAAAGATTTAAACTAGCTAGTTATTTCTCATATGAAGTACTAGTGCAGGCTGGCAAAATAAGTAACCAGCTTACAAGTGGTTGAAGCCTCATGGTTAAAGGACTTTTGAATGCGTGACTTTCGCCAAGCCGTACTAGTGCATCAATTTAGTACTTGAGAAGTCAGGTCGTTGAGAGGATACATCCGAAAATTGCACAAATAGTCTTGAGAAGAAACAAGGAGGATAGTACTGAATAAGGTGATTCTAAATATTTGTTGATAATGAAGGACGAAGTAATGAGTGAAATTATTGAGCCATCGAGAACACACCGAATCATCAATAAGCCACCGATTCTGTTTGAACAAACTCAAAAAATCATTGAGCAAATTGAATATGAGTTAAATTCAACCTTTTTGGCTTACTGGACTTCAACAAACGGTAGTGTTTGTCAGTCTGACGTTGCTGGACTTCAGGAGGTACTACAAAAAATTGGTAATACTCGCGAAATTGTTTTATTCCTGAAATCTGAAGGGGGTTCGGGTCAGGCATCTTTACGTATCGTTCACTTGTTAAGGCACTACACCTCTCATCTCAAAGCATTAGTTCCCTTAGTTTGTGCCTCAGCCGCAACCATGATTGCCTTGGGGGCTGATGAGATTCATATGGGACCCCTTGCCTATTTAACAGCAGTTGATACCTCACTTACCCATAATTTATCGCCAGTTGATACCTATAATAGCCTTGTATCTGTTAGTCAAGATGAACTAACACGGGTAATCAATTTATGGCGTATGGAAGCAAAAGATAATGACTCAAATCCATACCAGTCGATTTTCCAATACGTTCATCCTCTAGTTATTGGAGCGGTAGATCGAGCCAGTTCTCTCTCGATTAAACTGTGTACGGAGATTTTGTCTTATCATATGGCGGATAGAGAATTAGCAGAAAAGATTAGCACTCACTTAAATTCTAATTATCCATCTCACGCTTATCCCATTACCTTTAAAGAGGCAAGAACTATTGGATTAAATGTTGTTCCACTGAATCCTAAAATCCATGCTCTTTTGCTAGAATTGAACAAGCTATATTCAGAAATGGGTCAAAGAGCTTTAACAGATTTTGATGAGCAAAATTTTCATAATAATGAAATTTTAAATATTCTTGAAGGCAAGGGAATTCAAGTCTACTATCAAAATGATGTCGATTGGCATTATAGGAAGGAAGAGCGTCGTTGGGATCGAATGAATGATGAGAGTTCCTGGCATCAGATAGAGATTAAAGATAATAAAATTTATGAAACAGTGTTTCATATTAGGTAAGTCATTAACAAAAAATGTCAGATTCTTCTAACATTAGACCTCTTGCAAAAGTCGAATTTTGATACGCAAAACCAATACTTTCAGCCGTTATTTTGGCATTTATGCAAGAGGTCTATTGTTCATGTAGGGCAGCTGACATGGGTAGAACAGTCGCACTTACCTAATTACAAAGTGTTCCGTAAGCCGCTAGGAACAGCAGCAGGAAACCACAAACTTGGCTGTAGTCTCTACGAAGTGCCGCCTGGTTGCAAGTCATGGCCTTATCATTACCACTACGCTAATGAAGAGGCGATTTATGTTCTGGAAGGTAGGGGTACGCTGCGGCTGGATGGGGAAGAAATAGCGATCGCATCCGTTTCCTTATCACTTTATTGCCTTATGACCTTGCTCCCTTTCCCCCTTGCTCCCTTGTCCTCCCTGTCCTCCTTGATTTTCACTAATTACTTCTTAGGTGGAGGTGGTGAGGGACGCGATGGTGACAGACCAGTATCTGTCTCGCCTGGATAGTCTAGTGGCGGCTCAGGTTGTAGCTGCTGACGACCATTACGAATTACTCGTAGCATTTCAGTTAGCTGCTGCTCGATGCTGGTGAGAACGGCGTCGGCGTAGTCATCAGCACCATTTTGAATATCCTCACAATCAGCTAGAGCCAATTGACGCATCTGCTCTAGTTCTTGTTGAGCTTGCAGGCGCATCCGCTCGATCTCCGCGAGGGTTTGCTCCTGAATTGCTTCGCACTCTTGCTGCACTCGTTGTCGGATTTGGTTAGCTTCCAGTTCAGCTTGCTGAATAATGCCCATTTCATCCAAAATCTGGTCAGCACGTCGTTCTGCTGTCTCCATGATTTCTTGAGCGTATTCTTCAGCTTGCAGAAGAATCTCTTCCCGTTGGTGAACGATCTTTTCTGCTTCTTCAAAGGCAGTTGGTAGATTTTCCCGAATTAAATCTAATTGAGCTAACAACACCTCTTCATCAACCAGGGTGCGCTGCGTTAAGGGAATGTGAAAGCTATCAAAGAGTATCTCTTCGATGCGGTTGAGTTCCCGTTGGATATCTATTCCTCCCGATCGATTTGGAGGAAGTTCGTTGGTGTGGCTGGGTTCGTCGCGATCGGGAGGCTCGCTCCTGGATGAGTCTTGGCGTAACATTGGCAAATATCTAAGGCAACCTGCTGGGGAACAAGATGAGCGACGGAGCCGCCAAACCTGGCAATCTCTTTCACTACGCTACTACTTAAGAAACTGTATTTTTGAGAAGTGGCGAGAAATACGGTTTCAATCTCATCCCAGAGGGTTTGATTGGTATGAGCCATCTGGAGTTCTTTTTCAAAGTCTGAAAGCACCCGTAGCCCCCGCAAAAGCACTTTAGCATTCCTCAGTCTCGCATATTCCACGGTCAAACCGACAAAGCTATCTGCTTCTACGTTGGGTAGATGTTGAGTGCAGCGGCGAATCTGTTCAACTCGCTCCTGTACGGTAAACAGAGGCGATTTATCGGGATTGCGTAGCACGGCAACAATCACCTGCTCAAAAAGTTTACAACCCCGCTCGATGATGTCGAGGTGACCTAGGGTTATCGGATCGAAGCTGCCAGGGTAGATTGCAATCACGCTTAAAGGCATTGGGAAAGTTACTGAGGCGATTATAGTTCCTAATTTCACGGAACAAACACAGAAATTAGTTGGCAAGTGTGACGCAAGACTTGGATGAACTACTACACCCTCTATCCCATTGCTAAAGGCGTCTGGGACTACTTTCGGCAAAATGTTGTAACGGTCAATGAACCCCTTGTGAACACTCCCGCCGTCCCCGCGTCCTCTTGAATTTCTACGATCGCCTTCACACTTGCCAGATTTGATAAGCTCCCCAAAGGGCAGCGACAACAGCAAGTATGGTTATCCATATGGGATAGTTGGCTTGTGTTAATTTGCCAGATTGGGGGCGTAGAGTTTCAACATCAATCCAGGGTGTCACACCCCGACGAAACCAACCCGTCAAGGTAACTTGCTGCTCGACTAAATCACTGGGACGAGTGGACTGAGGCAGGATGTTACCCAAGGGACCTAGAAAAGAAGAAAAGTGGAGTCTTACCAAACCCGTTGAAGTTTGCAAAATTAAATCCTGTCCCAACCAGTTAAGTAAGCCGTGCCGTCCTAGGAGTTTGCCGCTTAATTGGAGTGGCTGACTATCTGGAGGTAGGGTAGCTGGATTGTTGAACAAGTCCCCTAAGTTGGGTTCTGTGCTTACTGTGGAAGGTTTAATATCGCGAAAGTAGTTATTAATCCACAGTAATAGGCTAAGGCTAATCACAATGAGTATGCAGCCATTGAGAAACGGCTCAGTTCTGTACATCGAGACAAACTGCTGTCCAAGCTGCCAAATCCCGAATGGAGAAGATTTGTACATCCAGACGAGCTGCCAGATGCCGAGTTTATCGCTAATTATCCCAATCAGCAAGAGGATGCCCCTGAGTATGATACCCAGCACTAATCCATGCAGGAGAGCGCTTTGCAGTATGGGTATGGCTTGATGAGCCTTGAGAAGTTTGGACAGCCGTGCGGCGTTACTACGAACTGGGGGAGTAAGTGCAGGCAAATCTAACTCAGTATCGAGCTTCCAGAATTGGGCATAGCGGGCAAGCATTGCCAAACGCTCCCCTAAAAGAGGGTGGGAAGCGCTCATGATTAACCAGTCGCGGTAAAAGTTGGTGCAATCCCAGTGCAAAACGGCTTCAAAGGGGGTTTGGGGAGAGCAACTGCCAAAGGGAATTGCCTGTCGGTATCCTACGGGTAGCAACAGATCGAAGCTTTCTAAAAGACCGCTAGTTGTGCGGAACGTTTGGATTTCTTCAGCAATCCCCAGGGCAATTTTCAATAAAGCGCGGGTCATGCCATTGGGATTGCCTGTGGTTTCTACGGCAAGGCGATCGCTATAGTAAAGCCTAGCTCTGGAAAACCACAGCAGCGGTAACCGGAGGAACCAATAACTGGCATAACTCAGGCAGGCAACAACTCCGGTAATACCGACAAGCAGCGGCGTGAGAAATTTTTGATACGCCCTCAAGCGCCGTTCTATTAAACCAGGTAACCGCTCTCCCCACTGAGCGACTTGCCAATAAATTAGGTAAGGTAGCTGGATGACTAATACACCCAGAGACATCAAGGCAAAATCCCAGTGAATAATATGTCCTAGTTGAGCGGCATAGATCGTGGCAATTTCGTCATCTGCCAGTTGCGCCAGTAAGCCTTCACTCACGGCAATCCTGGCTGTGCGGGGGAGATTGCCATAGGTTAGTGCTACTGGGGCGTCAGTTGGTAATACTCCCAACGCAGGCACGCGAATGCGTCGTTTGCGGCAAATACTTTGCACCACCTGTGCCGCCTCTGGACTGTGGGAGGCTAGCTGGGTCAAAGATAGGGGCTGAAGACCGTAAAACCGCTTCAACAACTGCTCGATTAACCAGGGAGATGAAATAAGCAGGATTAGTAGAACGATTGCTAGACCTAGAGTAGGGTCTTGATAGAAGAGTTGGATGGGTTTGAGAAAGGGTAACTGAACTAGGATGTTGTTTGTGGTTCCCATCACAAAGCGCAGGAAGAAGCGCATCACCCAAAAAAACGCGATCGCTGTGACTATTTCTATAAACCACAGGCGGGCAAACTTGAGCCGTTTAAGAGGACTCCAATCTTTAGCGCGTCCACTGTTGCGCCATCTGGGGCGAGGAGTAAAGAGGGTAGGGTGAGGCGTGGGGGGTGGCGAGTATTGGGCGGGAAGTCGGGAAGCGTTTTCAGCTGTAGATGCTGAATTGACTTGAGACTTCTTGGCGGCTGATTTTTGTGAAGCGTTTTGAGTTGGGGAATTAGAAAATAGACGCTGGGTGGAACTGATTAATCGCTGTTTGATTGTAGAGGGTGTTCCCCGTTGAGGTGTCTTGGGTTTGGCGGGTGTCTGGTCAAATGCCACAAACCCCGTGGAGTCATTAGGACTGCTTACCTCACTTCGGGATTGGGAAGCGTCATAAAATCCCTCGCGTCCTCCGTGTCCCCCTTGTCCCCAATCTC
The DNA here is from genome assembly GCA_036703885.1 of Candidatus Sericytochromatia bacterium. GTDB lineage: Bacteria > Cyanobacteriota > Cyanobacteriia > Cyanobacteriales > Coleofasciculaceae > CADCTM01. The sequence continues at coordinate 1,253 of DATNQT010000142.1, read as the reverse complement.
CAGTCCCGCTTTCTGGATATTCAGCGAGCAAGTTAGGCAGAGTCCTCGCCGACCAGTCTCTGATCTGAGGGTCAGAGTCTTGAGTGAGATCTTGGCAAAGTGCGATCGCTTTTTCCAGGTTTCCATTTCTCTGGTAAGCCTTCACTAGCTCCTGGGTAGCCCGCGATACCAAAGTTTCGTCCAATTCTGTCTCGCGAACCCCTTCCAGGTGAGCGATCGCAACTGAGTAATCTCCCTGGTTCAGGGCAGCTATACCAGCATCAAGCGAAGGATTGGGAATAGATGCCATATACTTGTTCCACTTACTCTGTTCCTTAACATACCCTTATGACAGCGATCTGCTATCAGTAATCTGCTAGCCTCAAGAACCACACGCAGATTGCCGCAACTTTTTCAACTTCTTAGCTTTTTATGAAGCGTAGAGATACTCTAAATACCAAAGAACCTGAATTCGAGAACTGAAAACTCTACAGGGCTTTCAGCTTAATATATCGAACTCAGGTTCCTCAAAAGGCGGACGCTCAAGCTGCCTTGTCATCTCCTAGCTTTTTGAGGAGCAAGAACAACTGGAGAGGATATCCTTACAGTTTTTTATCCCGATCTTGACGACGGCGATCGCGCCACTCTGCCACCGTCAAATAAATAACTCCACCACTGACCAGAATTAATAGTCCTGCGGCAGCTACAAAGAGAACCGTCGTGATAGATGGACTTTCCACGATACCTCTAGAAACCGTTGCGACCCCAAACAACCATTGAAATTGACCAGGTAAATAGAACCAGTACGGTAACCCAACCCAAAGACAGAATATCCATAACGCTATATAAACAGTATGAAATGACTCCAAGCCTTATGATAATTCAATCTGAGCCGTTTTTTGCTTGAAATCAGGATTGTGAACAACTCTCTAGATATGACCACTGCCGAGCGTATTGAATCCCTTAAAGCAGGCATTTTAACCGCTTTGTCCTTTACACTTGCTTACAGCATCGCGCTAGTTGGCAACAGTTTGGTGTTAGCACAGTTTGAGGAACTCGCCGCCTTGCAAATTCCCACTCCTGTAAATCTCCTGGTGAAGGTGGCAGTTGCTGGGTTGAGTGGCTTTCTCTTTGGTGTTACCTACCGCTACGTAATTCGGGACGATGAAAATCCTCACCTCAAGTCTGGGGCAGTATTGGCTTTTGGGCTAGTGCGGGGATTAGCACTCCTTGAGGTGGAGCAGAATTGGATGGACTCTTTTTGGTTACTGGGC
>DATNQT010000141.1:0-8448 GCA_036703885.1 Candidatus Sericytochromatia bacterium | reverse complement strand
ATGACTTTTCCCCGGCAGACCGATTGCCCAAGCAGTTTCCATTCCGCACAGCCCATGCGTACATTGCTACCAAGAGAGTTGGAAGCTTTACACCTAATTACTGTGTTAGCGACAGCGGGCGCAGCGATAGCGAGCAAGTTTTTACTCAACCACAGAAGCTGCTTTCCTCTTCAGCAATTTCTGGTTGGAACCCCCTAACTCCAGTTGTCAAGGCTTCGACCTGAACTCAGCCGAAGGTTCAGACCTAGTTATGCCGTTTGCACTGTTCACCACGCTACCAAGGCGTTGCGAGTTTGAGTCAAGGCAACCGGAGATTATTCAGTATAACAATACTATCATTTCTATTAGTAATTGTCTGTAAATATATGTGTTAGTTTTTGTTGAGAAAACTAGAATTGCTCCCTTCATATACCTAACGATGCAGAGTCTCGTGGTTCGGGTATAAAACTCCGTTAATAGTTTTCAATAACTCCTTCGTGGTGTAAGGCTTCGATAAAAATGTGTTGACACCAGTGCTAGCTGCTTTAGTTAGCTTATCGCTTGAGGCAAGACCACTGACGGCGATAATTTTGACCTGCGGATTAATTTTTTGCAAGGTACGAATGGTAGTGGGACCATCCATCGACGGCATCATCATATCCGTCAAGACAACACTGATTTCATCGCGAAACTCTGCGTACAAGGCTACTGCCTCAATTCCATCACTGGCAGTCAGCGCCTTATAGTTATAGGTTTCCAGCGATGTTTTAGTCACATCTCGAATCGCAACTTCATCATCCACAACTAAAATTAATTCTCCATGTCCTTTAGGTAGTTCTGAGTCTTCCACTGGCAGCTTTTCAGGAGTATCTAGCGCTGGCAAGTACACCTTAAATTGAGTTCCTTTACCCGTCTCGCTGTACACCTTCACGAAACCGCCGTGGCTTTTGATGATCCCTATCACCGTTGAAAGACCGAGTCCCGTACCTTTGCCAATCTCTTTGGTTGTGAAAAATGGCTCAAAAATTCTATCTACTATTTCCGCAGGAATGCCCGTTCCTGTATCCCCAACAGTGAGGACAATGTAGGAACCCACCTTGGCATCAAGATTCATTTGGACATAGTTTTCATCAATAAAAATATTTTCAGCAGAGATAGTCAAAGTACCGCCATAGGGCATGGCATCGCGAGCATTAACACAAAGATTCATGAGTACCTGATGCAATTGTGTGGCATCTCCCCAAATGGTGCCCAGGGATTTCGGTAGAACAGTACTAATCTCGATGAATTTTGGAAAAGTTTCTTTGATAATCTGCTTAATTTCTGAGACGATGTGCTTGACTTGAACAATCGTGCACTTCCCTTCAAGTCCCCGCGAAAATGACAGCACCTGCCTGACCAAAGCCGCTCCGCGTTTGGCGTTGGTAATCAGTATCGGCAGCAACCTCTTGCTGTAATCATCATGAAGTTGTGTCTCCAGGAGTTGAGCGGTCATCAAAATCGGCGTGAGTACGTTATTTAAGTCATGGGCGATGCCGCCGGCGAGAGTCCCGATGCTCTCCATGCGTTGGGCACGAAGAAACTGAGCTTCGAGTTGTTTTTTCTGGGTAATATCAGTATTAACCGTCAGGATGGATTTTGGTTGATTGGCTTCATCACGCACCAGTGTCCAGCGACTTTCAAGGATAATGTTTTTGTGGTATTTGGTAACTTGATGCAACTCACCTTGCCAGGAGCCACTATCCAAGACAGTCTTCAGGGCAACTTCAAGTTGCAATGGCTTATCCTTGTACAAAATCTCATTAGCATTCTTGCCCTGTACCTCAACTGCCTGCCAACCATACAAGCGTTCGGCACCTTTGTTCCAGAAAAGAATGCGGTTGTCTAAATCTCGAACGAGAATTGCATCGGTGGTGACATCCAGCAGTGCTGCTTGTTCGCGGATTTTTCGTTCTGCCTGTTTGCGCTCGATCGCATAGCGAATAGAACGCTCTAACAGAGGTGCTCCCAACTGGCTTTTATCCAAGTAATCTGCCGCCCCTGCCTTCATCGCTTCCAGGTCTACTTCGTGGTCTCCCTGTGCCGTCAGCAAAATAATTGGAGCTTTACAACCTTTGGCAACTGCCTCGCGCAACAGTTCTAATCCATCGCGTTCACCTAAACGGTAGTCGAGGAGATAGACATCGTGCTGGTGATGGGAAATTGTGTCTATTGCAGCGTCAAAACTTGCCACCCAGTCCAACTCAAATTTGGCTCCCTCCATATCCGAGAACCAATCACGAGTCAGAACGTAGTCATCCTCGTCATCATCCACTAACAATACTCTAACGGGGTCGTTGTTCATGTTCTTCTCCAACCCGTTCTCGCGGCAATTCAACAACTTCAAACCAGTATTTTCCCAAAGCCTTCATCACTTCCACTAACGAGGAGAACGTTACAGGCTTGCTAATGAACGAATTCGCGCCTAAGTCATAGCTGTAATAGATATCTTCATCTGCCTTCGAGGTGGTCAGCACCACGATAGGGATTTGTCGTAAATATGGGTCTGCTTTAATCTCTCGCAATGCTTCGCGACCGTCTTTTTTGGGCATATTCAGATCCAGCAGGATTAGACCCGGACGCGGTGCATTCTTGCCTTGAGCATATTGACCGCGCCGATATAAATAATCCATCAGCTCTTCGCCATTCTTAACGACGTGCAAATGATTGGATAATCGACTTTCTGCCAACGCCTCGCGAGTCAACAGGTAGTCGTCCTCATCGTCATCAGCCATTAAAATTGTGAGAGTTGTTCGTCCCAACACTTAGGCATCTTCTCCTCTGGGTTGTTTGATCGGCAGCATGACCATAAATTTTGCCCCTCGCCCTGGCGTGCTTTCTGCTGTGATGCTACCGCCATGACGTTCAGCAATCTTTCGACAAATCGCTAAACCCATGCCAGTTCCTTCATACTCGGTGCGAGTATGCAACCGTTGAAAAACATTGAAAATGCGATCAAGATACTTTTCGTCAAAACCAATACCATTGTCTTCTACAATGATTTGACACTGCTGGGTTTCCAGAGAACCCCCCGTCGGAGGATTTTCTGGAGCCACAAGTTGTTGGCTATAAATCTTAACGACTTGTGATTCCTCACTACGGCGAAACTTTAGTGCATTGCCGATGAGATTTTGTAAAAGTTGACGCATTTGGATTGGATCGGCATCAATTGTAGGCAACTCGCCAACCTCCACACGCCCCTGGGTCTGTTGGATTAGCACTTCCAAATCGGACAAGACCTCTTGGGTGATTTGGGCAAGATTCACTGGAATAAAAGGCTGGGCTTTAGTGGTCACCCGCGAGAGCATTAACAAGTCATCAATGAGGATTTGCATACGTTGGGCTGCATTCTGCATCCGATCTAGATAGTCGCGTCCCTGCTCAATCAGCACCTCACCATATTTGTCCTTAAGTCGATTGCTGAATGCTTGAATTTTACGCAGTGGCTCTTGCAGATCGTGAGAGGCGATCGAAGCAAATTGTTGCAGTTCCGCATTGGAACGGGCGAGTTCCTGACGCTGATGGGTTTCCTGTTCTAAGAGTTGAGCTTGAGCTAAGGCAATGCCGATTTGATCGGCAAGTTGTTCAAGTAGTTCAGTTTCAAAGCTAGACCACTGTCGAGGACTAGCACACTGATGAGCAACCAACAGACCCCAAAGTTTTTCTTTCAAAAAGATCGGCACGGCAAGCTTGGCTTTGACCTTGAAGTCTTGCATGAATTCCACTAGACAATCTGGAATTTGGGCCGTTTCAATATCAGGAATGGCGTAAACTCTGCCATTACTATATCGACGTAAGTACTCCGATGTAAAATAATCGTCAGTGATATTTTGACCTACAACAGAGAGCCAGTCAGGGTTTACGGCTTCTGTGACAATTTTGCCGAATCCATTTGACCTCAGTTGAAAGATTAAAACTCGATCAGTCTGGAAAATCCTTTGCACTTCGGTAACCGTAGTTTGAAGAATTTCCTCAATCTGCAAAGACTGGCGAATCTTCAGGGTAACTTCAGCAAATAATTGCGATCGCATACTCTGGCGCTGGAGTTCTTCTTGCGATCGCTTGCGCTCACTAATATCTACTGTTGTCCCAAGCATCCGTACCGATGAGCCTGTTTCATCATAAAAAACCTTGCCTTCTCCTGCCATCCAGCGCCAGCTTCCATCCGGCAAAATAATGCGGAATTCGATATTGTGTACTGCTCCCGCCTCAACAGCCTGTTTTAGCGAGCGGGCAACGAATTTCCGGTCTTCAGGATAAACACATTCTAGGAAGGCTTCGTAAGTTCTACCGAAGCTACCAGTTTCCCGACCAAACAGCTGTTCAAAGTTATCTGACCAAGTAACGGCGTTGGTCAAGATATTCCAGTCCCAGATACCCGTATGAGCGACTTCCAGCGCCAACTTCAGCCGAGCCTCACTTTCCCGTAGCGCCTCCTCCGCCTGCTTGCGCTCGGTCGTGTCCATGTTAATCCCGGTCATGCGCACCGGTTTACCCGTGTTATCGTAATAAACTTGACCTCTGCTGGCTACCCAATGAACGCTATTGTCAGGCCAAATAACACGGAACTCGATGTTATACTCTGCTCCCTCTGCTAAGGCGCGATGTAGGGATTGGGTAACTAATTCTCGATCTTCAGGGTGAAGACTGCTCAGAAAGCTTTCAAAAGTTCCGCAGCACGAGTGGGAACTAAGACCGTGAATAGCTTCTGTCGTGACCGAGTGAGTAAGTTTGCCACTTTGGATATCCCAGTCCCAAGTGCCCATTTTAGCGGCTTCTAGAGCTAGCCTTAATTGCTCTTCACTCAATTGCGCCCGCTCAGTTTGCTGTCGTAATAGTTCCGTGGCTCGACTCGCCTCTAGAATACGACGCACGCGCTGGCGTAGGACTGCCCAGTGGATGGGTTTGGTAATGTAGTCGCTCGCACCAACATCAAATGCCCGATCAACTGATTCTTGGTCTTCAAGTGCCGTGATCATCAATACAGGGACAGGTGTAACAGAGCCAGAGCGTTGCGCTGCCAAGGGCAGGTCGCCCTTTGAGGCATCACTCATAAGAGTACGCAAGAGATTGCAGCAGGTAAAGCCATCCATCTCCGGCATCATGGCATCCAGTAGCACAATATCGGGATGGATATCGGAGTAAACTGCTAACGCCTGCTCTCCGTCACTTGCCTCGGCTACCCGATACCCCGCTTGTTCCATTGCATGGCGCAATTGAATCCGCATGAACTTGTCATCGTCTACAACAAGGATGAGGGGAGATTTTCTGTTAGGGTCACTGCTATTCATGTATCTGCTGACGTTCCATTTCCAAAGCTGCCCTCACTCTTTTATACTCGGCTTCTAGCTGTGGCAGTTTGTCTACTCCAGATTCAATATTTTCAGCCCGACTCATGACTTCTAATTCTTGGCAGAAATTAGACAGGGTTGTCGCGCCCAGTGTAACGCTACTTGACTTAAGTGTGTGCGCTGCTCGTCTGAGAGCGATCGCATCTCCTCGCTCGACTGAAGTTGTGATCGTACTTAGAAGTTTTGGAGCATCTTCTAAATAGCAATCAATCATCTCCGCTAGAACCCGGTCAACATTTGCACCAACCATGTCTCGGAAGGCTTGCAGTATCTGAGGGTCAATTGCAGTGGGGAGTGGGGAGTCGGGAATGGGGAGTTGGGAATGGGGCGTCGGGAATGGGGCGTCGGGAATGGGGAGTAAAGCTGATTGTTCTTCCTCTTGCCTCTTGCCTTCTTCCCTACTACCTACTCCCCATCTCCCCATCTCCCCATTTCTTGCAGGCTGACACTGCTTCAGGGCTTGGGCTAAGGTCTCTATCCGTATCGGCTTGCTGATATAATCGTCCATTCCTGCTGCAAGGCACTCCTCGCGATCGCCTTGCATGGCATTGGCAGTCATGGCAATAATTCGCGGACGTGTTTCCTGTGCCCATTCTTGGCAAATCTGGCGAGTGGCTGTTAATCCATCCATTTCAGGCATCTGCATATCCATCAACACTACGTCATAGGGCTGACGGCGCAGGGCTTCCAGTGCCTGCAAGCCATTGGTGGCGACATCCGCTTGATAACCCATTTGCCCTAGTAGAAGTAAGGCAACTTTCTGATTAACTATATTGTCCTCGGCTAACAGAATTTGTAGGGGATGCTGTTGGGCTAGCTGGGAATTTATTGTCGGCGCAATGGCACGGGATGGCTTGACATGGATGAACTGTTCGCTCAGGATGCGGACTAAAGCATTGTAGAGATGGGATTGTTTGATCGGCTTGGTTAGGAAGGCAGCCCACTCGACAATTGGAGTGCGATCAGTTTCTGGCTTGCCAATAGATGTCAACATCACTAAGGGCAAGTTTTGGTAGTCTGGTAAGGACTGAATTTCTGCTCCTAACGTCAAACCATCCATTTCAGGCATCTGCATATCTAGAATAGCTAGGTCAAATGATTCCCCTTGACACAGCCAGTCGAGAGCTTCTGAGCCAGATGCAGCGGCGCGAGACACCATTCCCCAGGATTGAGCTTGCAACCTGAGAATTTGCCGATTGGTTGCATTATCATCCACGATCAGCAGTCGCTTGCCGTCTAATGGACGCGGTGAATTATCAGCACTGACTGATAAATTGGGTTCCGATGCTGCAACGATAGTGAAATAAAAAGTAGAACCCCCTCCCACTTCACTTTCCACCCACATTCGACCACCCATCATTTCGCTTAATTGCTTACCAATAGCCAAACCTAGCCCCGTTCCACCATATTGACGAGTAGTTGAAGAATCGACTTGGCTGAAGGACTTGAACAGACGATTAATGCGATCGGGCGAAATACCAATGCCTGTATCCTTGACAGCAAATTGGATTTCGTAATGAGGGGAGGGAGTAGGGAGTAGGGAGTTGGGAGTAGGGGAAGAAGAGGAGGGGGGAGTAGGGAGTAGGGAGTAGGGAGTAGGAGAAGAAGAGGACGCGGCAGAAAAGAGAGATTTTTTCTCCTTGCCCCCCTTGGCTCCCTTGTCATCCTTGTCTCCTTCCCCACTCCCCACTCCCCACTCTCCACTCCCCAATTCCTTCGCTTTGACCGAAACCACCACTTCTCCTGTCTGTGTGAACTTGACCGCATTACTGAGCAAGTTGACTAAGATTTGGCGTAAGCGAGTGATATCTCCCACAATTGTGCAGGGCGTTTCTGGATGAATTAAGTAAGCTAATTCAAGGTTTTTTTCGGCTGCTTTAAAGGCAATGAGGTCGAGAGATTCTTCGACACAAGTACGTAGATTAAAGGAATGCTGTTCTAGCTCTAGCTTGCCTGACTCAATTTTTGAGAGGTCAAGGATGTCATTAATGAGCATTAACAAAGCATCACCACTACTCTGAGTGGTTTCCACAAAATCACGTTGCTGCGATGTTAACTCTGTGTTGAGTAACAAACCCGTCATGCCGATAATCGCATTCATCGGGGTGCGAATTTCATGACTCATATTGGCGAGGAATTGACTCTTAATACGAGTTGCTTCTTCCGCTGCTGCCTTTGCCTTTTCAAGTTCCAGATTTGCTTGGGATAGTTCCTGGGTACTGGCAACTAGCCCCTGTTGGGCGAAATACTGCTCGGTGATATCGTCAAATATCCACAGGCGTCCGGGTACGTCACGCACACGAGTTGGGGTACTGGAGAGACTGAGGACTTTGGGCTGTGGCTTTTGAAAAACCCAATTCCAGTTGCGAATTACGGCTTGAGGTTGGGAGAAAAATTGTGCTGCCTGTGCCGCGATTTGGTCTTGGTTATCCGCACTGGTACGTAACATTGCCATTGCCTGGGCGAGTAACGGTGGCTCTATAGCACCTGGATTTAGCCCTAATTGCTCGGCGGCGGCTTGATTAAGCCAACCTTGCTCACCACTTTCATCAACGAAAACGACTCCCTGATGAATGGTTTCTAACATTGCCTCAAAACGTGCCTGTAGCTTTTCGAGGCGTAGAGTTGTATCGCTGAAGTTGAGGAGAGTCCGTAATTCCCCAACTATGGACTCGATAAAGTCTCGCAGGTGGGATGAAATACTAGTCCGGTGGTGCCAGATTAGAAGGATAGCTCCCTGTTTGCCGTTAGATGAGGTGAGGGGCAGTATGGCGAGGGACTGGGTTCCTTGAGCGAGTAGGACATGGGAAGCGCCGGGGGTAGAGGGGTAATCGGCGTAGTAGAGGCAGTGGTTCTGCCGTATTGCTTCTTCAAAGAGCGTAGGCGTTGTGAGTTGATCGGGGAGAGCTTTTGGAGGCAGACAGACGAGGGCTTCTGCTGTTACTTCATCGAGTTGGCGCAATGCGATCGCCGCATCAGCCTCGGCAAAGTCTCGCAGCAGGGTGACGGCTTGAATGAGGAGTGTATTCGCAGTCGGAGCTGTGTCCGTTGTATCAACCCCTGTGAGGGTCGCCAGAAC
>DATNQT010000140.1:0-4516 GCA_036703885.1 Candidatus Sericytochromatia bacterium | reverse complement strand
ATCCTCCGCCTTACTGATGAAACCGGGAGATTTAGCTGGGGTGAAATTGCTCCCATTTCCTGGTTTGGTTCCGAAACTCTGGAACAAGCTTGGGATTTTTGCCAACAATTACCACCCAAAATTACAGCAGAAACAATTTTCTCCATTCCAGCGACACTCCCTGCCTGTCAATTTGGCTTCGAGTCAGCCTGGGGAATTGGGAATAGGGAATGGGGAATGGGGAATGGGGAAACAGCCTTTACTCCCTACTCCCCAATCCGCTTTAGCTATCTATTGCCAACTGGAGAGGCGGCTTTACAGTCATGGCAAACGCTTTGGAATCAAGGTAATCGGACTTTTAAATGGAAAATTGGCGTGGCTTCTATTGAGGAGGAACTTAAAGTATTTGACGAATTGCTGCAAGCGCTACCTGAATCTGTCCAGTTGCGACTGGATGCTAATGGAGGACTCACTCAGCAAGAAGCGAAGCAGTGGCTTAGGGTAGCCGACGCGGCGGGAATGGTTGAGTTTCTAGAACAACCACTTCCCCTTGAGCAGTTCGACGCCATGTTGGAGATGAGTCGCCAACATTCAACCCCAATTGCCTTAGATGAATCTGTTGCAACGCTTAACCAACTGGAAGATTGTTACCAACGGGGATGGCGGGGGATTTTTGTAATTAAAGTGGCGATCGCAGGTTATCCATCACGATTGCGGCAATTTTGTCAAGTCCATGAAATTGATGCTGTGTTTTCGTCAGTTTTTGAAAGTGCGATCGCGAAACGCGCCGCCCTGCAACTTGCTGCCCAACTCTCCAACCCTAATCGTGCGATCGGTTTTGGTGTCAACCACTGGTTCAACGAAGATGATGAAACCTGGCTTAAGCAGTTATGGAAAGATTATTAACCTATCTCAAACAACTGAAGAGTGAAGATTGGCTAATTGGTGATCATAACCATGAACTTTTACAGCTATGTGAACAACTATTCTTAGACTTAACCCAGTATAGGAACCAAAGAATACCGCTAAAAATCTTCATAGCAGAACAAGATCCAGTACGCTTCCTGGCTAGCTTCATCGCCGCTTGTGCCGCCGACTGCCACGTCTTTCTGTGTAACCCCAACTGGGTTGAGCAAGAATGGCAACAAGTCTTCGCTCTAGTCCAACCCGATTTCATCATAGGGCAACAAATAAAGCCCCTAGTCCTTCCCTCCCTAACTCCTCCCCACTCCCTACTCCCCATTGCCCCTTATCCTCAGAGGGGACTCCACCATCCCTACTCCCCACTCATCATGATTCCCACTGGCGGTTCGTCAGGCAAAATTCGGTTTGCCATGCACACCTGGGAAACCTTAATGGCATCGGTGCGTGGCTTTCATGAATATTTTGGGGAGAAACCAATTAACTCCTTTTGTGTCTTGCCGTTGTATCACGTCAGCGGTTTGATGCAATTTCTCCGTTCCTTTACCACGGGTGGACAACTGGTAATTTTGCCGTTTAAAGCTTTGGAATCAGGTGAAGGGCTTTCTCTCAACCCAAGCTCATTTTTTATCTCCTTAGTGCTCACCCAACTCGCACGACTCCTCGCTTCAGATACCGCTGCATGGTTGTCCCGTTTTCAGACAGTACTTTTGGGCGGTGCGCCTGCTTGGGCAGAACTTTTAGAACAGGCGAGATACTACAATATCCCGTTAGCCCTCACCTACGGCATGACGGAAACCGCTTCCCAAATTGTTACTCTTAAACCAGAAGCTTTTTGCTGCGGTAATAATAGCTGTGGTCAGATTTTACCCCATGCTCAAGTGACCATTTGTAGTTCCGGTGGTGAAATATTAGGAGCGAACCAAATTGGAAATATTACTATCAAAGCGAACTCTCTAGCGCTAGGTTACTATCCCAAATTTTTTAGCGATCGGCAATATTTCCAGCCCGATGATTTAGGATTTTTGGATAACCGAGGTTATTTAAATATCGTCGGACGTAATAGCAATAAAATTATTACGGGCGGTGAAAATGTATTTCCAACAGAAGTAGAAGCTGCAATTCAAGCAACACAATTGGTTACTGATATTTGCGTAACGGGTCTACCCGATCGCCAATGGGGTCAAGTGGTAGCGGCGGTTTATGTTCCCCGCACTGAAGCCGTTTCTCCAATCTTATTGCAAGCAGCACTTGAGGATAAATTAAGTAAATATAAGCGACCCAAATATTGGGTAGCGGTTGAAAGCCTACCTCGTAATTCCCAAGGAAAAGTAAACTACGAGCAACTTAAAAAAGTGGTTACAGATTCTATAGCGCTTTTCAAAGGAATCTAAATAGGAATGACCTAAGATTGCTTCTATCATCAAGCGGTCACCACATCAAGAGGGTTAGTAATACTAATGAATAACGCATCTGGGGAATGCGCGATCGCCCTTTTAGCTGCCTCATCAGGGAATTGAGGAATTGGAGGAAAATGCCATAGGAGCGATCGCTCATGGTTTATGTTACGAGTCCTAAGCCTCAGATGGAGCAGCCGTACCCAACACTTCTAGCTGATCGACGCGCAACCAAATATTTGGGGTAGGTACCTGACCAAACTTGACTAAGGCATAGTCACCTTTGAGATCGACAACTTCCCCCTTAGTTTCAAATATATAAGGGGGAAAGCGCGAATCACTTGCCTGAGCTTCTAGACTATTTTCCAGTTTTTCGCGATTAGCACGAACTAAAGACCCTCTTTTAATGTTGTCTGCCATAATTGCTGCTCTGGTATAGAACCTTCAAATTGCTTTGTTTAGAATTTTACGCTGGTTCAGCTTACCGCAGCAGGTCTGAGAAGTTCACTGCTGACATTGCTGACAAAAATGAGATGAGCGTCCTGCCAGCTTCAGGCGTTGAATTGCAGCACCGCAAACACGACAGGGTTCGCCCGTGCGACCGTAGACCCAGGCGACACCCCCATAGTTACCATTAACGCCCATCACACTGAGAAAATTACTAAAGGTAGTTCCACCGGACTCAATGCTCGTTTGCAAAACTTGGATGATGGCAGTGCGGAGGCGCTGAATTTGCTCTACACTCAAAGCCGCACAAAGCGTTTCTGGTCGAATGCCGCTCAAGAATAAGGCTTCATCGGCATAGATATTACCCACACCTGCTACTAGTTCCTGATCCAACAGCGCTGTTTTAATGGAACGCTGGCGATTTTTTAGCTTGCCTACTAGGTGTTCGACAGAAAAGTCAGTAGAAAATGGGTCGGGTCCGAGTCTTTTGAGTCCCGTGATAATGCTTTCTGGTGCTTGTGATGGCGGTACCCACCACATCTGACCGAAGGTTCGTTGGTCAACGAAGCGCAACTCGCGATTGTTTTGAAAGAACAAACGCACTCGCGTATGTTTTTGTAAGGGTTCCTCTCGATCAAGCCACAGTAGCTGACCTGTCATTCGCAGGTGGACACCTAACCAACCCGCCTGAGGAGTGCTGAGTGCTGAGTCTGCCGGAGTGTCACTGAAGATGCTGGGTAGAGGCTTAAAAGCAGGAAGTGAAGTAGTGCGTTTTCTGTTCTCAGCACTTTTTTGGTCACTACGGTCTGAGTGGGTAAGTTCTGCTAGTAAATATTTACCATACCGATGCCAAGTGACAATACTGACGTGCTTCAGCGGTGCTAAAAATTCATCAACAGAAAGAGGGTAGGCAATGGTGCGATCGAGCAACACATCCCCACCCTGAATTTCCTGGCACAGGGTCAGTTGATTTAGACCCCGGCGGACTGTTTCAACTTCAGGCAGTTCGGGCACGACTTAACGCGCTTCTGTTCCCTGGTTGGGGTCGCCTTGTACAAGTCTGTCACCACCCGGTACTTCGGGTACCTTATCCGATGGTGTCTGGGTGCGTTTAGTGCCCTGACCGGTCTGGCGGCGTTTCTCATCGAGAGGCGTTTGACCAGAACTGGCAACTTGCTTTGTCTTGGCTGTCGGTGCTGCAACCTCTAGGAGTTCTTCCTGAGCAAAGTTATTGGTATTGACGCCTGCATAGTTGACTTTATCAAAGCGTACAATTACTGGGTATTTGATGCCGCTCTGGTCTACAGTCGCGACAATACCGACATCCTGAAACCAGTAAGATTCTTTCCTGAGAATGCGAACTTTGGAACCACGTTGAACCATAAGAGTTTTTACCTTACGCTATAGTTCTACAGCGTACAACTGGATCGGGGCTGTCTGTTGAATCCGCTTTTTAAGTTTTGTTACTGCTGATTAAGCCGATTTAAGGAATGGGTACGTATTTCCAATTCCCCTTACTTCGGTCGGGGGATAAGCTTAATTCGCGATCGCCTCGCTCAAATATTACGGCACAATGCAAGACAGTTGAACGAATGAGGTGAGTTATGGAGCGTCGTCGAACCTTCTCTGGCGTAAGCTGGGAAGCCAAAGTGGGGTATTGTCGTGCCATTCGGGTAGGAAACCACATTCATGTATCGGGGACAGCCCCCATAGAACCCGACGGTGGGGTTTTTGCCCCAGGAGATGGTTATGCTCAAACTCGCTATTGTCTT
>DATNQT010000139.1:0-28739 GCA_036703885.1 Candidatus Sericytochromatia bacterium | reverse complement strand
GAAGCGATCGCTAAAACACTGGGAGCTAAACTAGCAGAAAACCTGGAAATCAGAGTTGTGCAAGAAACGCCTAACAACCTGTACTTAGTACTGCCCGTGAAGCCTGATCGCGCTTCAGTTTCCAAGTAGTTGAGCTTCCCTATTTCAAGGTTAAACCTAAAAACACTTGCCCATCCTTTTGGATGTTTGCCTGCTCCCTGAGAGTCTACTCTTCCCGTCTAAATAACGCGATTCAGTCTACCATCTGGAAAGTTACTGATTGCTCGTTGAAGAGCCGCCAATGCTCTATTGTAGTTTAAAATCGTTCTGACTCGGTTGCCTTCTGCTTCTGTTACGTTACTCTCAGCTGTAATAACATCACTTAGAGGACCTACCCCTGCCTGAAATCTCAAACGAGCTAAACGCAGTGCTTCTTGCGCTCCCTCAAGCGACACCGTAGCCGTTTGAATGTTCCGTTGACTGGATGTCAAGTTGAAGTATGCCCGTTCAACTTCAAGACGTACTAGCTTGCTAACGTCAGCAAAACGAATTTCAGAGATCGCCCTATTAACGTCTTCCTGCCTAGCTCTAGCCTTGGCTGCACCTCCATCAAACAAATCCCATCTTGCCCTAGCTCCTAGGGAGTAGCCATCAGCAAAGCCTCGAACAGCCGATTCGCTTGGGTCACCAGTGGATAGCCGCAGCATATTATATGAGGCAAAAACGCTAACAGTTGGTCCTAGAGCAGCTAAAGCGCTACGTCGCCGCTGTTCGCTGATGTTTCGCTGCACCAGTTGCTGTTCTAGTTCAGCCCGATTTTGCAAAGCCAGCACAATACTCTCCGGCAAAGACAGCGTCCAAACATCAGCTTGCCCAACTGGGTCTGCTGCTGAGATATCTATTGCTGATGGTAAGCTTAACAGCCGCGCCAACTCACGACGACCAGTTCCTTGCTGACCTTGAGCGCGAACCAGTCTTTGCTGAGCATTGTCTAACTCTACCTGAGCATTGACCTCATCCAATCGAGTTGCCAATTGAGCTTCTCTTAAGAGAGTGGCATCCCTGAGAAGTATCGTAGCCCGTCTAACCGCATCCTCTTCAATCCGTACTTGCTGATCTGCATCTTGCAGATTGTAGTAAGCATCAGTAATATCAAGACGGAGTTGTTCAGCCACACGCTCCAACTCCAACTCGTCAAAGCGTACTTGTTCTTCCACTGCCCGGATATTGGCAGACCTTCTCCCAGAAGTAAAAAGGTCATAGTTGAGGGTCACACTACTACTCAATGTTGTAGTGGCAAAATTTTCCAGTCTCAACCGCGAACTTTGAGTTTGTACTAAAGACTCTTGAGCTTGTATAACTTGAGATTGAAGCTGTGAAATGGCTAGCTCTCTTTGTACAAATGCGGCTGGGTCTGTTGTTGGAGCGGGTACGGGCGAATTTCGCAGTGCATCCAAATCAGCCTGAAGTTGTGATATTTGCTGCTGATTCTGACGGTTTTGCCCTTCAATTTCACGTTGCTGACTTTCAACTGAGAGCTGTCCCTGAGCAGACGAATCGCGACTTAAACCAGCTTCAATACCGACGGTAGGATACAGAGCCGATTGGATTTCTTGTACAGCCAAGCGACTGCGTTGTAGTTCCAATTCCGCAACTTGTAGCTGCTGATTGTTGCGCCGTGCTAGTTGCAGAGCCTGTTGCAAAGTAATTGGCACAGTCTTGTTAATCTGGACTTCTTCAGGAAGACTGGGGCGCAGTAGAGGATTAGGTTTAGGCTCTAGCTCAGTGATATCCCCTGGAGTCTGCTGAGGTAGGTTTTCCGGAGAACTTTGATTAAGTTGTGCTGAAGGAGAGGCATTTTCTTCCCTTCCTTTGACCTCCACAAAGACGGCATTGTTACTCGACTTCTGGTTCTGTTGGGTATCACTGAGAAACTCCGATTCAGGAGCATTCTGTTCTTGTCGGTTTGTAGGGCGAACCGGAAAGGTCGCTTGGATAGAATTAGGAAACAAGACACTCTCGTTACTGAAGTTTTGCGAATTTGGGATGCGTCTCTGTGATTCAACTGGCATTAAAAGAGATGCATCTACTCTTGGGAGTATTATCTTTTGCTCAGAGGTGGCAAGAAGATGAGCGCGATCAGAATTAGTAGGTGGTGAGTTTACTGACATCTTGCACCACCCCCCTAACCCTCCGAGGCTTTGGGGGAATTTAGCTCCCTCCCCTTTGCAAGGGGAGGGTTGGGGAGGGGTAAAAGGGCTTGGTGCAAGATCTGAATTTACAAATAAAGTTGAAGATACAAAAGACTCCGCCAATTCAGAGCGTTCGGGGTAGAAAAGTTGGCCGTTCTCTTCTTTTGACTTAACAGCACTGCCTAGATTAATTGCTCCAGAAGCATCCCGTTCTTGTCGGTTTGTATTGCGGACCGGAAAGCTTGCTTGAATAGGATTAGGGAGCAAAATGCTCTCACTACTGGACTTTTGCAAATCTTGGATAGTTTCCTCTGATTTAGTTGGTATTAGAGAAGATGCCTCTACTATTGGGAGTGTTATCTTTTGTTCAGAAGTGGCACGAAGATGAGTGAGATCGAAATTATTAGATGGTAAGTTTTCAAACAAATTTGAAGATACAACAGCCCCTGTCAACTCAGAGCGTTTAGGCTGAGAGAGTTTGCCGTTTGCGTTTGTTGACTTGACAACACTACCTAGAGTATTTGCTCCAATAGCCTCCCAGTTTTGTATGTTTATATTGCTGTACGGAAAGCTCGACTGGATAGAATTAGCACGCAATATCCTCTCAGGAGTTGATTTTTTCCAACTTACCAGACCGCTAATTGCTATCCCCAAACATGCTGGAATCAGATAATAATAGAAAGCTCGCATTGGCTTCTCACAATTCACACTCTGTATCGTACTAAAAGTGCGCTTAAAACTTAATTAATAGGTGACTGAACATATTCTTGAAAACCTTAATATTATCACTAGTTAATCATATGTAAATAAAGGAAGATCGAATTGACGTATTTTTAGATCTTGATTGATGCTTTTTTCTGTTTTTGTCAATAATCTTTAAATATTAAAAATTTTGGTGTAAGCGGATCTTATCAGTAAGCATAGATTTGTTAACCTCTCAATAGATACCTAAAAATGTGTTTGGAAGTCTGACGACCTAGGCAAATTAAACTCTCCAAGGCAAGGAAGTATTTATGATGGAAAGAAGGGAATTTAGAGCCAATATCCTCAAAGCTTACGGGGCCAACGCCTCGGATACTGAAGAGTTGCTTGCTTATAACGAAAATGTCTTTGATATAGCTGGTTTAGCTCACCCTGTCAATTTTCCTCTTGCACCCGAACTTCACATTGCTACGTGGGAACAGTATTTTGCAGAAGCTACAGTAATGGGAAGTTTCGAGGCGCTGAAAAAAAGACTTGTACAGTTGCAGTTTCCCATCCAAGAGAAAATCAGCCAAACAGAAACATATCGAGCTGCTACCCGCAAAGGGATTCCAATTGATGGCATGGCTGAAGCAACAGGTCTAGTCTTAACCCAACCTGAGAAATTACAGCTAATCGTATATCAAAGTCTCGCTGGGGCTATACCAGTTTTGATTGCCGGAAATCGAGAAGATTTCGTTCTCTTGGTGCAGGCACTTACAATGCAAAACGAACCGAAACTCGTTCCTGCTTCTATGGGAGCTTGCATGGTGGCTGGTTTTAACAACTGGGACAGAGTTCGCCAATATCGGCAACAATGGGAAGCCAATCATCCCGATCATAAGTCCGAAGCCAAATGGGCAGATGAGTTTAAACAGCTCATTCCCAAAAAAGAATTGTATCAGGATCGGTTTATGATTTTAAGCCAAGGACCTTACAGCAATGTATCAGCTAAAGAGCTAGGACTTCCCGAAGCTGATTGGCTAAGACTCTCGCTAACAATTCGGCTAGAACATGAATGCACCCACTACTTCACGCGCCGCCTGTTTAACTCGATGCGAAACAACCTGCTTGACGAACTAATCGCCGATTATAAAGGAATTGTTGCAGCTACGGGTCGCTATTGGGCTGATTGGTTTTTGCACTTTATGGGGTTGGAGTCGTTTCCCAATTATCGGGAGGGGGGTAGGTTGCAAAACTACCGAGCTAGCCTTTCAGAGGGAAGCTTCAAAATTCTGCAATCCTTAGTCATTTCTGCGGCTAGAAACATAGAATCATTTGAGCGTCAACAGACAAATATTATAAATCATACTGGGATGCTAACTACTCTCTGTTGCCTGACTTTGGAAGAGCTTGCTTCTGACGAAGCCGATACCTATCTTTCTTCCCATCTAAAATTAAAAATAACGAAAAATTAATCAATTATGAGCGAAAAATAAGTCAATTAGGTAGCGCCTCATCTACTTTATAATTCAGTACACTGTAAATCTCAATAAACGCATGACTCTGTTTGTTTGGAGCATCGCCTATAACAAGTGGACTACAGTTATGCTGTTATTGGATTAAGCCGCCGATAATCTAGTAGTTCACCGCAAAGATTTTGATACGTAGATCATTTTTGAAATTCTTACCTAATAAGCAACTCAAAAATTTTGCACCTGTCAAAATTAATGTGGTTAAGTACTCTTCAAAATTCTTGCTGTCTGATTCATTTTTTTCGTCTCCCTTTTATGGCGAGATTTACTAAGTATTTGGCAGTTGTCTACCGTCTAGAGGCTCCAGTTCCTTTATCATTTGAATGAAGTTCATAAGCTACAGCAAAGAGCAGAAGCCATACGATATATGTCCCACCCCTTAGTAAAATACAGGAAAGTTAGACGATGACCGAAGTATTACTAAGGGAACTAAGCAGTAGCGACATCGATTGGATGATTGCTACAGGTAACCAGCAGGAAGTTATACCAGGCGCTGTAATTGTTGAACAAGGGAGAGCGCTTGACAAGTTGTACATCCTACTGGATGGCAGTTTGACGATGACCATCTCCCAAACTCCAGGAGAGAGCAACCCTCTTGCCAGTGCTTTTGCCGCCTTGGAAGGGGGCGAGGCTTCAGGACGGGAGATAGCCAAGTTATTTAGTGGTGAAATAGCTGGAGAAGAATCATTACTGGAAACTCGCCCACCAATTACCACAATCAGGGCGCTTGAAAAGTCTGTGTTGTTGTCAATTCCTCAACAGCAGCTAGCGACAAAATTGCAACAGGATGTGGGTTTTGCTGCCCACTTTTATCGTGTCGTTGCGGTTATGCTTTCAGACAGGCTCCAGGAAGTAGCTAGTCAGCTAGGCCGCAGCAGGGTTAGTCAAAGCCAGTCACTTAAAGAAGTTTTATTTGTTTTTGGGGAATTTAGTGATAGCGATCTTGATTGGATAATTGCTATGGGTCGCACCGAAGAAATTCCGGCAGGCAGGGCACTCATCCAAGAAGGAAAACCTATAGATGCGCTGCATATCATTCTGAACGGAACAATGAGGGTTTCAGTTGCTGAAGTAGACAGCAATCCTTTGACTCTTGCCTTTGCCACTTTGGGGGTAAGCGAAAGTGCGGAAAGAGAGGTAGCTAGATTAGCCAAGGGAGAGATAGTGGGAGAAACAGCCTTTGTCGGGGCAGGCACAGCTCCTAATACGATCAAAGCCCTTGAAAATTCCTTAGTGTTGTCGATTCCACGACAGCAACTGAAGATCAAGCTAGAGCAAGATGTGAGGTTTGCGGCGCGATTTTATCGAGCGATCGCAGCATTGCTATCGGATAGGCTGCGCTCTCTGATTACTCGCATCGGTTATGGCAGACGCACCTACAACACAGGTCAATTGCTTGACGAAGATATCGAATATGAAGATGAATTAGACCTTAGTGTAATGGATCAGATGTCACTAGCAGGAACCCGATTTAAATGGATGTTGAGTCGTCTCAGGAGTAGTTAAATGCTCCTGTCGTTGTCTATTGCTAATAACAATTAATCAAAACAGCTTAATAAAAATAAAAGGGTGTGTTCCTTAATGGGAGACCAGAAAGCTTTATTTAGACAAGAATCATTAGAACGTTTATCTTCCCCCGAACGCCTAGATCAACTCATGAAAGTCGTCAGTCCTAAGGACTGGCTGCCTTTAGCAACACTCGGTTCCTTGGTCGGTATAGCGTTCATTTGGAGTATTGTTGGACGAATTCCTATCACGGCGAGTGGTCAGGGAGTACTTATATATCCTCGCCAGGTTGTGGCTGTCCAATCAGCTAGCTCAGGACAGATTAAAGAATTGAAGGTGAAAGCTGGAGATAGGGTCAAGGCAGAAGATGTAATTGCAACAGTTGAGCTACCTGAAACCCAAAAACAGTTGCAGCAGCAAAAAGAAAAAATGAAGGAGCTGCAGGAGCAGAATCAGGGAGTCAACCGACTTCAAGGCGAACGAACCAAACTGGAGTTCAGCACGATTGAGCAGCAGCGTCAAAGCATCCAAGAACGCATTCGCAACACCCAAGCGCTGACTCCTATTCTCCAGGCGAGAATCACCTCATCCATCCAGCAGCAACGCCTGAGCGTTCTGGAACGCATTAGAAATACTACGGCGCTAACTCCTACCCTGCGGGATCGAGGTCGAGAAGCGCTCAAAGCTGAGAGAGAAGCTCTCGAAAGTCAATTGGCAACCGGAGAAAAATCCCGTGCGACTCTCCAGAGAAGATGGGACGTTCGCGAAGGTCTACTGAACAGGCTGGCGACCGATGAAAATGGAAAACCGCTCTTAGATAAAGATGGAAACCCAATCAAAGGCCCAGTAATTACGGAGGATGTTTCTCGGCAAGCGGAACAGGAGTACCTGAGCAACGAAGCCAATATCGCTAACTTGAAAGCTCGATTGAGAGAACAGGAAGCCAGACAAACTGAAGCAGAAAAGAACTTTCGAGATAACCTCAATAGTATCTCCGAACTCCAAGCCCAGCTACGAGAACTTGATGGGCGGGAATCTGAGGCAGAAAAGAACTACCGAGATAACCTTAATAGCCTATCTGAACTCAAAGCCCAACTGCGAGACTTGGACAGCAAAATACCCAACCTGAAGCAACAGACCCTTGAATCTTTAACGTCCAGGGAAAATCAAATTCAGGAAGTGAAGCGGATGATCGCTCAGCTGGAACTGCAATTGAAGCAAAACAGCGAGATTAAGAGTCCGTACAGCGGACGTGTCTTAGAAGTCACGGCTACGAGCGGACAGATTCTCAGTCCGGGATTTCGTCTTGGATCTATAGATGCAGAGAAGCAATCTAGAGAGTTATTGGCAGTAACTTACTTTGCTGTTCAGGATGGCAAGAAGATTGAACAAAGAATGAAGGATCTCAAAGAAAAGGGTAAAGCCGTTGAGGTTCAAGTTACGCCTACCACAGTCAAACGGGAACGCTTCGGCGGCATCAAGGGGACTGTAACCAGTGTATCAGTGTTCCCAATTACCAAAGAGGGAGCGGCTCTAAGTGTTGGAAATGCAGACTTGGTGGAAAGTCTGGTAGCCAAAGGACCGCAGCTCGAAGTGGTTGCTAATCTCAAGCCGGATACCTCGACTTTTAGCGGTTATGCCTGGTCTTCTTCCAAAGGTCCCCCAATGAAAATGTCTTCTGGAACCACTACCACAGTCAGAGCTACGGTGGAAGAGGTACCTCCTATCACGTTTGTCTTGCCTTTCTTGAGATCGTTTTTTGGGCTGAGTTAGTCAAGGCCATGCGAATCGCCGCCAAGTTGTTTAAACGTAAAGCACCCACCAGGGCAAAAACTCCGACTTTGCTACAGATGGAGGCAGTAGAGTGTGGGGCGGCTGCCTTAGGAATTATCTTGGGTTACTACCGTAGAATAGTACCTTTGGCAGAACTGCGGCGGGAGTGCGGTGTCTCTCGCGATGGTAGTAAAGCATCCAATGTATTGAAGGCTGCCAGAAATTATGGACTGAAAGCCAAAGGGTTTAAAAAGCAGCTAGATGCCATTCTGGAGCTAACCCCTCCCTATATCGTGTTTTGGAACTTCAATCACTTTCTAGTGGTTGAGGGATTTGTCAAGGGGCGAGTTTACCTTAATGACCCAGGAACTGGACCAAGAAGCGTGTCGTTTCAGGAGTTTGACGAAGCCTACACCGGAGTAGTACTGGTGATGGAGCCGGACGAGCACTTTCAAAAGGGAGGTCGTAAACAGAGTATTGTTAATGCGCTACGCGATCGCTTGCAAGGCTCTGTCCTAGCACTGATGTACTGTGTCATAGCCGGATTCCTACTGGTGCTGCCTCAGCTAGCCGTTCCCGTATTCGCCAAAGTGTTCGTGGATGAAATCTTGATTGAGGGGAGGTCAGACTGGCTGCGCCCACTGCTACTGGGAATGGTACTTACAGCCGTGCTGCGAGGGCTATTAAAGTGGCTGCAACTGCAATATTTGCGTCGGCTGAAAATCAAACTGGGTGTAGAAATGTCCAGCAAATTCCTGTGGCATATTCTCCACTTACCCGTAAGTTTTTATGCTCAACGATTTGCTGGAGAAATTAGCGATCGCGTCAGTCTCAATGACAAAGTTGCCGATGTCGTTTCTGGACGGCTAACCTCCACCATCATTGATGTGGTAATGGCGCTGCTTTATGCCCTAGTCATGTTCTTCTATAACATTCCCCTCACCCTGATTGGAATTACATTTGCGGCGATAAACATCTTGACGTTGCAGTTAGTATCCCGTCAGCGCGTCGATGCCAATATGCAACTCACGCAGGCATATGGCAAAGTAGCAGGAACCGCTATTTCTGGACTCCAGAGCATGGAAACTCTCAAAGCTTCTGGTTTAGAATCAGACTTCTTCTCCAAGTGGGCTGGTTACTACGCTCAGGCTGTTAACGTTCAGAAAGACTTGGGTGTTACCAATCAAACCCTTGGTGTATTGCCTTCGTTCCTTTCAGCAGTAGCTAACACAATGCTCTTGCTCATAGGCGGGTTGCAAGTCATAAAGGGAAATTTAAGTATTGGGGATTTAGTAGCCTTCCAAAGCTTATTGCAAAGTTTCCTAGAACCCGTCAACAATCTTGTGAACTTTGGCAGTACTCTTCAAGAACTTGAAGGCGACTTAAACCGTCTAGATGACGTATTGCAGAACGAAATAGAAAAACCGGGAAGCGGGGGAGCTATTTCGGAGTCAGGGAGCAGCAGAGAAGACCTCTCGCCTCGCTTGGAAGGGTATGTCGAGTTGCGAAACATTACTTTTGGATACAGTCGTGTTGCTGAACCCTTAATTCAAAACTTTAATCTCTCACTTCAACCAGGACAACGGGTCGCCTTAGTCGGCGGCAGCGGTTCTGGCAAGTCTACCCTTGCCAAACTGGTGTGTGGACTCTACGAACCTTGGGAGGGGGAAATTTGCTTCGATGGTCAACCCAGAAGTCAGATTCCCCGCCATGTGCTGACTAATTCCGTCGCAATGGTAGAACAGGATATCTTTCTGTTTGCCGGGACAACTCGGGAAAATTTGACGTTATGGGATAGCACAGTCCCCACGAGCAAAATCGTCCAAGCTTGCGAGGATGCTGCAATCTACAATGTTATCCTTTCAACCTCCGGAGGCTTGGACGCACAATTGGCAGAAGGCGCGACTAATTTAAGTGGAGGGCAGCGGCAACGTCTGGAAATTGCTAGAGCCTTGGTGAACAACCCCTCAATCCTGGTGATGGATGAAGCTACCAGTGCTTTGGATACTGAGTCCGAACAGATTATCGATCAAAACCTACGTCGTCGGGGATGCAGCTGCATTATCGTCGCGCACCGATTAAGCACCATCCGAGATTGTGATGAAATCATCGTCTTCGAGCAGGGAAAAGTCGTGCAGCGGGGAACTCACGAAACCCTGTCGCAGCAACCAGGCGTGTATGCCCGATTACTCAAGAGTGAGGGTGAGTCGGGGCAGGAAAACTAGACATTGAAAAACATCGGCGCTGAGACGAGAGGCGAGAGGTATGACAGCAACAGAAAGCATTAAGAATCCACAGGAGCAGCTACTCAGGCTCAAGAGTAATGAAACCCATCTGCTGGATGACCCGCAGATGGTATGGGTGGTCGAGTCAGGAGCGATCGCACTTTTTGCCGTTACTCTCAAAGAGAGCCAAGTTCACGGTCAACGTCGCTATCTGTTCACTGCCAAACCTGAAGAAACTGTGTGTGGTGTTCATACAAGTTTGGAGGGTAAGCAACAGAGCCTCATAGCCGTAGCAGTGGAAGAGACGGTACTGCGAATGGTGCCTCAAGCCTACCTTAAGGAACTGTTCACCAATTACAAAACTGAAACAGGACTGCTTGTAGAGGGATGGATTCATAGACTAGGCAACTGGTTATCGAGTGGGTCCACCCCCGTGATTTCCTTAGAAACAGAGGGAATTCAACACTTGACCCTGAGTAAAGGACAGAAGCTAAAGCCCAAGCGGGGTGCTTTAATTTGGGTTCAAGTTGCCCAAGGGGAAGCCAGCTGGATGGGACATCCACAACTATCCTTCTCGCCAACTTCCGAAATGTTGCCTCTGGGTGAGGGAATGTGGTTAGAGGCAACAGACACAGTTGAACTCGACACCGTTAACATTGACTATATAAGGGATTTAGATACTCTGCTAGAAAGTCTGAATCATCTGCATAGTTATTTATTTCGCTACATTCACCTGCTAGAGCAGCAGGAGATGCAGGAAGAATTACAGAGGTTCCGTCAAAGGGAACGCCTCAATCGGCAGATGCTACAGGATGCCAGTAGGGAATTGGCATCTGTACTAAAACCGCAAGAAATTAGTTCCAGTATTGGAGGCACGGCATTGCTTGTGGCAGCGGGTGCCGTTGGTCATGCTCTAGGGATTAAAATTAATCCTCCTGCTAAGTCAGAAGACCTGCAAAGGGTTAACGAGCTAGAAGCGATCGCCCGTGCTTCCTACATCCGGATGCGGCAAGTCCTGCTAGTAGACAACTGGTGGACACAAGATGCTGGACCACTCCTGGCATACACCTTTGAAGACAAGTACCCAGTTGCCTTGCTACGCACGAGCAAAGGCTACGAACTGTTCGACCCACAAAACATGGGGCGGACGCCTGTGGATGCCAAGCTGGCGGCGACGCTAGATCCCGTCGCTTATATGTTTTATCGACCTCTCTCTGCAACTGCTCTTAAAAGCCTAGACATACTTAAATTCGGGCTAAAAGGGACTACCAAAGATTTACTGGTGATTCTGTTAGCCGGTGTTGCCTCCACTCTGCTGGGGATGGTCACACCCCAAGCCACTGGGATGTTAATCGACAATGCTATCCCTGATGCTAATAAAAGTTTATTGTGGCAAATCGGGTTAGCACCCTTAGCCGCTGCCTTTGGTTCAGCAGCCTTTCAGCTTGCCAGAGGCATTGCCATAATGAGAACGGAAACGATCGCAGATGCTTCCACCCAATCAGCCGTGTGGGACCGTCTTTTAAAGCTTAGTGTGCCTTTCTTTCGCCAATATTCAACGGGTGACTTAGAATCTCGCGTCTCTGCCATCAGTGAAATCCGGCGCAAACTTAGCGGCACCACCCTGCAAACGATTTTTACCAGTTTCTTTTCCTTACTGAACTTGGGGCTGTTATTTTACTACAGCTCCCAACTCGCTCTACTGGCTGTTGGTTTGGCTGTAGTAGTACTTGCCTTCACCACCATTTCTGGTATCTTGACCGTCCGTCAATCACGTCCCCTGCAAGAGTTAAAAGCAGATATCTTTGGCATCATGGTGCAGGTAATTGGAGGCGTTGCAAAACTCAAAGTAGCCGGTGCTGAAGAACGGGCTTTCGCTTACTGGAGTAAAAAGTATAGTCAGCAGCAAAAACTGGTGCTAACTAACCAGCGAATTGAAGATATGGTGCAACTGTTCAATACATTGCTGCCTACTGTCAGTTCGGCTGTACTGTTCTGGCTAGCTGTTACCTTGATTGGGCAGGCTCAGGCTTCTGGGGGAATCGGACTATCTACAGGTACTTTCCTGGCCTTCAATTCAGCTTTTGGCACTTTTATTGACGGGGCTGGTGACTTGAGTAATACAATCATTGACGTTTTGGAAGTGGTGACGCTGTGGGAGCGTGCCAAGCCGATTCTGGAAGCTAAACCTGAACTAGACCCAAGTTCAACCGATCCGGGCAGACTCTCAGGCAAACTGGCACTAGATCATGTCACTTTCCGTTACCGGGATGATGGACCACTAATTTTGCAGGATGTGAGTCTCTATGCTAACCCAGGAGAATTTATTGCCTTAGTGGGACCTTCTGGAAGTGGAAAATCGACTGTGTTCAGAATGCTACTGGGGTTTGAAACTCCTGTTTCGGGAACGGTTTCCTATGATGGTCAGGATTTGGCCGGGCTGGATATCTATGCCGTGCGCCGCCAGCTAGGGGTGGTGATGCAAAATGGTCGAATTATGTCGGCTTCGATGTTTGAGAATATCTCCTCTGGTGCCTTGATTACGATGGATGAGGCTTGGGAAGCTGCCCGGATGGCTGGGTTAGAAGACGATATTAAATCCATGCCGATGGGGATGCACACGGTAATTAGTGAAGGTGGCACCAATCTTTCTGGGGGACAACGGCAGCGACTTTTGATTGCGCGATCGCTGGTATTGAAACCTTCCATTTTACTCTTTGATGAGGCGACTAGCGCTCTGGATAATCGGACTCAGGCGATCGTGAGTGAAAGTCTGGATAAGTTGCAGGTGGCGCGAGTAGTGATTGCTCACCGACTGAGTACGATTCGCAATGCCGATCGCATTTATGTGATTGAGTCAGGACGGGTTGTGCAAGTAGGGAACTATGAGGACTTGGCTAATCAAGAGGGTCTGTTTGCTAGGTTAATTGCGCGGCAAGTCTAACTGCGCCCGCGAGCGCTTCTGGGTCTGACCAGCAATAAGCTGTTCCACATCTAACTTGCTATAATAATTAATTCTCCCTGATTCAACAGTCAGTCGAGTAACGCTCTCAACTCCTCCACTGATTGAAACAGCCGATGGGCTATATATTTTTTGGCTGAATGCTTGCACTAGCTAAATCAAATTCAACTACCCCAACTTACTCCGCTCCGCCATGAGGCGTCACTTGGTTGAAGTTGGGGATTGCATCTTGGCTCCACCTCAGCCCTGAATACCTCAAGCGGTAATCAGTTTTAGTTTCGTCACCAGATGCATCAGGGACGGCTGAAAGACGCCCCGTACTCTCCCACTCTTGGCGAGAGAGTAGCACTCTAAGTGCAACATTCCTGGCACCAACTAGATCGGCATGAAGAGTATAACCACACGGCTGACACACAAAAGTCAAACCCTTGTTTGGTCTATTTTCTTTAGATGTGTGACCGCAACACGGGCAAGCCTGAGAAGTGTAATGAGCATCCACTTTAACCGCAAGACTACCTTTGAGAACAGCTTTATAGTCAATGAAGCCGTGCAATTCGGCAAACGACCATCTGGCTTTATTACTGTTAGCTCTACGTTGTTTGTTGGATGCTTTTTTGCCTTTTGTTCTCGGCTTCGTCCGCTCTCGGATATGGGTTAAATTCTCCAATCCAATCAATGTTCCAGGTGTTACGACTTGGTTGGCAATACAGTGATTCGTGTCAGCGATAAACCGTCTCTCCCTTCCGGATAATGCAACCAGTCTCCTAGTTGCGCTGCGGGTGCCTTTACGCTGCAAAGACTTTCTCGCATAACAATAGCCAGAAGCCTTGTGTCTCACCTGTTTGCCCCTGAAAAACTGGGTTTTGTTGCGGGTATCTGCTGCAACGGCAATATACCGTTGTCCTACATCTACTCCAACAATCCTGTTGATATGATTGGGCGTCAGATCTGGTACTTCCAATTCCAGGCTCACTAGCAGATAGTAAGTTTTAGTCGGCTTAGAATACCAAATCTTCGCACCTCCAATCTTCGCTACTCTAGCCTGAATCATTTCTAGATGCTTGGAATAGCCTTTGTAATTCACCTTGATGCGACCAGTGGTTGTGGTAATACCAACCTGACCATCTTTGGTGAATGAGTAATCTCTTTGGTAATTTAAAGTGCAGGTTCTAGAAACAAATTTAGGCGGTACATCTAATCCTTTGTACCGTTTCTTTGTGCGACCTGCTTTAATCGCCTCCTCGTTTTGCTTCAACTTTGTTCGCAATGCCTTGTAGGTTGCCCCAACTTGTCGAGGAACATTACAAGCCATTTGAGATGGAAGGTTAAACTGTTCGCGAAGCGTGTAATAAACTTCTTTCTGAATTTTTGTTCCGTTGTATGTTTTGCCCATCTCAAAGGCAACACCGGACGTGTAATTCAGCGCGTCCCTATACGCCAAACAAGTCACCCGAAGCTGTTCTTTTTGCTCCTGGGTGAGTTCTAGTTTTAATTTGGCGGTTAGGACTTGTTGCATAACACCTTCACGAACTTGTCTTATATTAAGAGTTTCGTGAATTAGTGACAAGTATTTGGATGCCTGGAGTCCCTCCGGCATCCCGCTGTCCCTCCCCACCCTAAGCATCGTTCGCTTTACGCTCACTCGCTTTGAGGGTGGGGACTCTCGCGAATCCGTTGAATCCTCTTATATACCTAACACCTAGCACCTAACACCAATGAGCGAGCTATAGCCTTGACATGAGCTGCTGACAGTGTTGCCGCAAAGCAATCTGAACGTTTTCATACTCAATTTCCACTTGCGATACGATCGCATCTGTGGAATCGGGGGAGGCAGTAGGGGCAATCGCTTCCAACTTTTGGCAAAGTTGAGATAGGCTTGTTGCTCCGAACATAGCAGTGGTTGATTTGAGAGTATGGGCAATTCGCTGTAGAACATCTACCTTCCTTTGGGATACAGCTTCAGCAAGCGATCGCAATGAACTGGGGGTTTCTTCCAGAAAGCGATCGACTATTTGAACCAAGATTTCGTCTTGGTTCACCATTTCACGTAACTGCTGAAAAGCTGTCGCATCAAGCACAGGTACGGCGGTCGAATTGGAAATTGAAGAATGAACAGTCCCTCCTCGTCCTTCTTCCCCAGCCCCTAGCTCCTCGTATGGACTCCAGGCTCCCCTAGTCTTTTTTGCCTCTTGACACTTGCTCAAAGCGCGAACCACTTCCTCTACTCGGATCGGCTTGCTGATATAGTCATCCATGCCAGCTTCCAGGCACATCTCGCGATCGCCCAGCATCGCATTCGCTGTCATCGCAATAATCCAAGGGCGCTTCTGAAGCGGCAACTCGCTGACAATGCGACGTGTGGCAGTTAATCCGTCCATCTCCGGCATCTGCACATCCATCAACACCACGTCATAGGGTTGGCGAGAAAGCGCTTCGAGTACCTCCAAACCATTGCCTGCTACATCAGCTCGATACCCCATCCGTTGCAATAGGTGTAAGGCTACCTGCTGGTTTACCAAATTGTCCTCAGCTAGCAAAATCCGCAGTGGCAAGCGTTCTGCCAGGTGAGAGTCAATCTCCGAGGAATTTGAGGAAGGCAAAACTTTGATCGGCTGTCCGACCAGAACCTCCATCAAAACATCGTAGAGTTGAGACTGTTTAATCGGTTTAGTGAGGATGGCATCAAAGTTATCCTTAACGCCAGGGTCGCTAGTTTCTGGTTTGCCTATGGACGTTAGCATTACCAGGAGCAAGTTCTGGCAACCAGGCAACTTGCGGATTTCTGCGGCTAGCTTCAGCCCATCCATTTCTGGCATCTGCATATCCAGAATCGCCAGATCAAACGGCTCTCCCTGACGCAGCCAGTCTAGAGCTTCTGACCCAGAGTGGGCGGCACGAGTTAGCATTCCCCAAGACTGCGCTTGTTGAGTCAAAATTTTCCGGTTAGTCCTATTGTCATCCACAATCAGCAGTCGCTTCCCAGCTAGCTGTAGTTGGGATGTATAGAGTTCGTTGTGTTCAAGGCTGGGAACGGATTGAGCGATCACCGTAAAATAAAAAGTCGAGCCTTGACCAACTTGACTTTCAACTGACATTGTGCCTCCCATAATTTCACTTAGCTGTTTGGATATGGCTAGCCCCAGTCCCGTGCCACCATACTTCCGAGTAGTAGAGGAATCGACTTGGCTGAAAGGTTGGAACAAACAATCTAAGCGCTCTGGTGGGATGCCAATACCCGTATCTTTGACAGCAATTTGGATTTCGTATTTTTGCTTAGTTGCTAATTGTTCATTACTAATTGCAATTTGTTTGAAATCTTTGCCATTAGCCGTTGGCAATGAGCCATCAGCAGTCAACGGACGGCTGACTACCGAAACCACGACTTCTCCTGTCTTTGTGAATTTGATCGCGTTGCCTAACAAATTCACTAAGATTTGGCGCAAGCGGGTAACATCTCCCACGATTGTGGTGGGGGTTTGTGGGCTGAATTGATAGGCCAGCTCAAGTTTTTTCTCAGCGGCTTTTGCAGCTAGGAGGTCGAGGGAATCTTCTATACAATCTCGAAGATTGAAAGGCTGTTCCTCCAAGTCCATTTTGCCGGATTCGATCTTGGAGAAGTCTAGAATATCGTTGATGATTGCCAGCAAAGCATCACCGCTATTACGGACCGTTTCTACAAACTCTCGTTGTCGGGGCGTTAGTTGAGTATCGAGCAGCAATCCAGTCATGCCAATCACGCCATTCATCGGCGTGCGAATCTCGTGACTCATTGTGGCAAGAAATTCACTTTTTGCCTTAGTGGCAGCCAGAGCACGATCGCGCGCCTCTGCCAACTCTCTTGCGGCTTGCTGGCGCTCGATTTCTCCCCCAATCCACTGCGCCATCAGCCTTAAAAGTTCTTTATCTAAGGCTTTGAATACCTTTTGGCGGGGAGTGAAGCTAGAGAAGCATAGAGTGCCATAAGTGTTACCTGCTACCACTAAGGGTGCGCCAATATAAGCCTCAAGTTTAAATGCTGTGTAGCCTGGATGATTCTGCCATTTAGAAGTTCCAGCAGATTCGATACAAAGAGGTTTTTGGGCTTGCAATGTATCGTGGCAATAGGTTTGTCGCAAGTCGAGGATAGCACCCTTAACATTGATGTTATTTGGCAGTTGAGTGGCAATTACCTCGTATCGGGTATCTTCTACATGAGCCAATACCCCGATATCCATGCCAAACTCTCGCCGCCCCATTGCCAGTAGTTCTTGCAGGCATTGATCGAAGTCTAATTGTCCAGAGGCAGTGACTTCATATAATGCCCGGATTGCTGCTTCGCTCTCTCTAAGTTCTTGCTCGACTCGTTTGCGCTCGGTAATATCGATCGCAATTCCTAAGACGGCTGGTGTTTCCGAGCCAGCGACAAAAAATGGAATTTTGGTTATTTGCAGAATGCGAATATTGCCCTGAATATCGGTAGTGATTTGTTCGGGGATATGTTTTGGCTGTCCGCTATTAATCACCTCTAGATCGTCTTGCCGAATTTGCTGCCGAACTTGGTATAACTCAGTCGCAGACTTGACAAAGTCCTCATCTTTCATCGTGAGCATTTGCTCAACAGAAATACCATTGGCGTCTGCGATCGCCTGATTAGCGAGAATGAACTGTCCATCTTTGTCCTTGGCAAAAATAAAGTGAGGAACTAAGTCAATCACCTGACGTAGCTTCTGTTCGCTTTCTTGTAACTTTACCTCGGCAAGCTTGCGCTCAGTTATATCTTCAATCGAACCTTCGTAGTAAAGCAGTACTCCATTAGCATCGCGGACGGCACGAGTATTTTCTGAAATCCAGATTTTCTTGCCATCTTGGCGATAAACCTCAGACTCAAAATTGAAGACAGCACCATATTCATGCATGATGCTAGTAAACTCGGCACGCCAGTTCGGGTCAACATAAATTTGGTGATTGAGTTCAGTCAGCTTGGCAATTAACTCATCGGATGAGGAGTAACCATAAAGGCGTGCTAAGGCAGGATTTGCACTGAGGTAACGCCCATCTGGTGTAGCCTGAAAGATTCCACCGATCGCATTTTCAAAGATGCTACGATATTTCTCTTCAGCAAGACGCAGCGCCTCGGAAGCTTGATTGCGTTCGGTAATTTCCGCTTCTAATTTTTCATTAACCTGTCTGAGTTCTGCTGTTCGTTCATTGACCCGTTGTTCTAATTCGGCGTTAAGGGTGCGAACGTATTCCTCTGCTTGTTTGCGGTCGCGGATTTCATTCTCTAGTGCCTGATTCGCCGCCTCCAGTTGTGCAGGACTTGGCAGTGCTAAGGCTTGAGGAATCAGTGGGAACAGTACCACTGCCGTGTAAAACGAAATTACTGCCGTAATCGCTTTCCAGAAACCTGATACCCAATAGGTTGGATGCCAGAGCGTCCAAATATCTATCAGATGACCTGTACCACAGGCAATGATGAACGCTCCAAATAATAGAAATACTCCGTTGAAAGGCACATCTCGTCTCTTTTGGACGAAATAGACCAGCATCATCGGAATCGAATAGTAGGCAAGGGCAATTACTAAATCCGATGCTACGTGCAGTACTACTAAATCGGTCTTCCACAAGTAGCAATGCCCATGAGGAATAAAAGGCCTTGAAGCCAAAAAGTGCTGCAATAAATCTTGCATATGCTTTTCTCGTTTCGCTACTGACTAACTCTTTGGTTCACTCTCATGCCTAGTAAACTCTAAATTTACTTTTCACCAAGTTGTGTCTATTTCAACGAACAGACACAACAACTATTGCTCTAATAACTTCTATTGCAAACTGATAGTAGTAGACTCAACCAGCGCCAGGTTCCAACCCCCCAAACTACTAGTGTCTAACATCCTAAATGTATCAATTATTTAACTTATTTATTAAATTGTGTAGTAATAATTTCGATAATTTGTCAAATCTTATATTCTACAACGAGAGTTTTTTATGAATCTTTAACATCTTGTTGCTTTGCTCCATAGAGGTGCTATCGTTGCTACTAGATTCAATCTGTTGATTTGCCTTGAATAGACAAGCCACAATTTAAGTCTAGGTAACTTTTTCAGGAGCTATCGATTAAATCCGGATAATTTTATAAATTATTTATTTAAAGGTGATTGAATCACGGCATTTATCGTTTGTTGCTTTCAATCGGAGCCTCATCAGCTAACAGTTCCCCAGCGATAGTAGTCCTAAATGATTTGTGAAGGCGAGATTCCCGACTTCTTAAATAAGTCGGGAATCTGAACTTGTCACCTCTTTTTAAAGAGAATCGCTATATCTAAAACTGTAAGTAATACATTAGATCCGATATCAGCTGAGGGCTGAGGGAAAGGCGTCGCTGGAAATCGGCAAGATTACGATAAGCGCCAAGATCGAGCCGATTTTGCACGATCGCTCTGGCAAGAAACAAGTCAACGGCTGGGATTTTAGTTAGCTGTTCTATCGAGGCGCTATTGGCATGGACTAGGGGAGGCGTTGAGACACTTTCGCCGTCGTAGTAACAAAAGCTGAGAATCGGTTGCAAAGGGATGAGACGCTGGACTGGTAAGCTAAGTGCTGCCGCAATGTCTTCCATACAGCAAAACTGAACTCCCATCCTGGTGAGTTCAAAAAGCGATCGCGCTTGATGAATGGATATTCCTGGTAGTCTCAACCAGTCATCTACACTCGCTTGATTGACATCAATTTTGATACCTACTGCGGCAGCGATCGCAATTTCTTCGGCTGATTGCAGTCGATAGTAGGGGTCGCGCTGAAGTCGCTCCCGGAGGGACTGTAAATTTGGGTTAAGTCGAGCTGTGCTATTCCAGTTAAATAATGCCATCGGTTTCACGCAATGCGATCGAGCAATTGGCGGCGTTTTTGCTCAAATTCATATTCAGATAAAAGCCCCTCTTGACGCAAGCTATCTAACTGTCGGAGCGCATCGGCAATTGCTCCCACTTGAGCGGGGTCAACTCCAGCAGGTTGAGTCGCCACCGACGACGCAGGCATGATACCCAGGTTAAAATTACGGTCAAACTCATCCGAGCCTTGTGCTAGGTACCAAACTCCCTCAATCGCACAAGCCACTTGAGGAAGGTGTGTCGCCCACAGCAGCAAATACAGTATCCCCCACAACGGCTGCCCCAGATAAAACTTGTGCAACCCAGGAACGGCTATCGTCCCAACAAACGCCAACAGAGCGGCAACTCTTCGATTTTTAGGCTTGCTCAACATACTTCCTATTACCCCTAGCACTAGCTCTTTCCCTAAACAGAGCCAGCATTATCTTTCTATGATATTGACCAAAACTCGGAAAAAAATTTCTCTTCCTACTCCCTCCTCCCCACTCCCGACTCCCTATTTCCCAATCAGATGAGCTTTCCCTCCGCAAATGATACGGAAACCCGCATTTTGCAGAACCTAGACGCTGCACTAAAATTTGACTAAAAGCAGCAGTACAATCCAGCGGTTGAGATGAAGAGCAATGGGGTTTTTTGATTCAGAGATAGTCCAGCAAGAAGCCAAGCAGCTGTTTGAAGATTATCAGTCCCTAATCCAATTGGGAGGCAGCTATGGCAAATTTGACCTCGAAGGAAAGAAGATTTACATCGAGCAGATGGAATCCATGATGGAGCGCTATCGTATTTTTATGAAGCGCTTCGAGCTATCTGATGACTTTATGGCACAGATGACCGTGGAGCAACTGAACACCCAGCTCGGTCAGTTTGGGATTACACCTCAGCAAATGTTCGACCAAATGAACATGACCCTACAACGGATGAAGTCAGAGCTAGAAAAGCAGCCCTAGCGTTTAGTCAGAAACATGACTCCTCGAACAGAGTGCTATCAGCTTTTGTCTAGTGTTCGTCATAGTACGGCAAGACTCGCTAGCCGTTGATTACTATACCCAAAAGCTGATAGCTGACGGTTAAGAGCGTTCTAGGGAGGGGTGAAGTTGGAAGGAGGTTGAAAGCTCTGCACTGGCTCATTCTTCAAAGCTTGAAGCATGAAATCGCGCCAGATAGGTGCGACATATACACCTCCTGTTGCTCCACCTCCTATCGGTCGGTAGTTATCATTACCAACCCAAACAGCAGTCGATAATTGCGGTACGTATCCAACAAACCAAATATCCCGCTCTGAAGAAGTTGTACCCGTCTTACCCGCTGCTGGTCGTCCAATTTGAGCAGCGGTTCCTGTACCGCTAGTAATTACCCCTTGCAGTACATTCGTAAGGGCAGCAGTAGACCAGGGGTCGAGAATCTGTCGGGGTTTAGGTGTGTTATCTAGCAATACGTTCCCAGCACTATCAGTGACTCGGACAATGACCGTTGGATCAGAATACCAACCATTACTGGCAAAGGTGGCAAAGCCTCCTGCCATTTCTAAGGGTGTCACTCCCACAGCCCCTAATGGTAACGAGGTCACGGGTTCCATCGGACTCTTAATGCCAAGGCTACGACACAGTTCAATCACTTTATCTAATCCGACTTCTCTCCCAAGTTTTACCGCTGGGATGTTGAGCGAGTTTGCCAAGGCACTGCGAATAGTCACCGCACCAGAGAAGCCACCTCCGTAGTTTTGAGGGGTGTAATAGCCATCCCCATCACGATAGCTAACCGGACTATCGTAAACCGTGGAGTCCGGCCCATATTTGCCGCTGGCAAAGGCAGCATAGTAAACAAACGGTTTAAACGACGACCCAGGCTGACGCTTAGATTGGATAGCTCGATTAAACTGGCTTTTTCCATAGTCAACGCCACCCACCAACGCTTTGACAAAATGCGTCCGAGGATCGACTGCTGCTAGCGCTACCTGATCGGGGTAAAGCCCACGGTATTGTAGATTGGCATGGGCACGAGCGACAGTTTCCTCCGCCATCCGCTGGAACTTGTACTCAATTGTTGTCTGAACGCGCATTCCACCTTTAAGGACAGCATCCCGACCAAATCGTTCGTTCAATTCAGCGACGACGGCTTCTGTGATGAAGGGAAGTTCACTCTTTTGCCATGAAGTGAGTTTGCCCAGTTTCACCTTTTGTTTACGAGCAGCTTCAGCTTCCTCTTGCGTAATCCATCCCAATTCTTGCATCCGGCTTAAGGCAATGGATTGTCTCTGCTTTGCTACCTCTAAGTTAACAAAAGGGCTGTATTCTTCGGGTGATTGAACCACCCCTGCTAGCATTGCTGATTCTGCTAAATTTAGCTTATCAGCCGTCTTACCAAAGTAGCTTTGGGCAGCTGTTTGGATACCGTAGTTATTGTGACCCCAATAAATTTGATTGAGGTACATTTCTAAAATCTGGTTTTTGTTGAAGATTTGTTCAATTCGGATTGCCAAAACCGCTTCCGCAATCTTACGGCTGAATTTGCGCTCTTGCTTGAGAAATAGATTTTTCACAAGCTGCATCGTCAGCG
The DNA here is from genome assembly GCA_036703885.1 of Candidatus Sericytochromatia bacterium. Classification (GTDB taxonomy): domain Bacteria; phylum Cyanobacteriota; class Cyanobacteriia; order Cyanobacteriales; family Coleofasciculaceae; genus CADCTM01. The sequence goes on along the minus strand of DATNQT010000139.1, from coordinate 6,464 downwards.
TCGAGCCGCCTTCAACTACTGTGCCTTTCTTGTAGTTTTCTAACCAGGCACGACCAACGCTGTTGGGGTTAATACCGTGGTGTAGATAGAAGTGGCTATCTTCCATTGCTAGCACCGCTCGCTTGAGGTTTGGGTTGATTTTGTCTAATTTGACAACTTCCCGATTGGCTTCCCCATGAAGACTGGCAAGATGCTTACCTTTTACGTCATAGATATAACTGGTTTCGGTTGGTACGTAATTCCGTAGCACTCTGACATCCGGGAGGTTGCGGAAGCTAGTTGCCAAGCCTACTAGACCCCCAGCAACGACCGCGCTAGTTAGCATGGTGATGCCGAGGACAGTTCCGCCTGTTACCTGAGCGACTCCTTGCACAAACCGAAAAACTGATGAAGAGCTGCTTTTCGGCTCTTGTTTTTGTTGAATGGTGCTAGACGACACAGTGATTTCACTTCCTCACTCAAAAGACTCAACCCACATATGTGGCAAAACTTTTTCTCAACACTTTCTTATAGATGATTACAGAAATTTATAGCAACAGCAGGATTACGGAGCGACTGAGTATCGAGATCGACATCTTACCATCGCCTCAGAAACGGCTGCATATTAACTGCAAAGCCCTGCGGACATAGCTTTCGACCTGTTAACCATTTGATGCAAGTTCCAATTGCCATCTGTGCTTATCCCGAAAGCGAAGTGGTTGGCGATCGCCAATCGTCACGTTGGAGTAGGCATCGCTTCATCATAATTGGTGCATCCTGAGATAATGGTTAACTACTCAAGCATGGATATTTTGGCATTTTTTGCCAAAGATATTACCAGGTTGACTTGAAATTTGTTCAAAATTATAAACAAATTTCAATCGACCTACTCTGCTAGTCACTCCTCAAAGATGTTCCAGACGAATGTCAAATCCTGAATTCACAAGTAGCAATTTGCAATCCGCACTCTCCGACCAACTGGCTTGGCTCTACCGAGGTATCAGTGAAATTTTCCCAAATCAACCGGATTCTCAAGATATTAGCGAGAACTTGGCTCAACGGTTAGCTAAAACCGATCGCCCTTTACGAGTCAAGCTGGGAATTGACCCCACGGGGGCAGATATCCACCTTGGTCACAGTATCCCAGTAAGGAAGCTACGAGCTTTTCAGGATGCTGGACATACGGCTGTCTTAATTATTGGAGACTTTACTGCCAGAATTGGTGACCCGACTGGAAAATCTGAGGTGCGCCAGCAACTCTCGCCCTCTCAAGTGAAGGAAAATGCTCAAACTTATTTGGATCAGGTGCGCCCAATTTTGGATTTTGACACCCCAGGACGCCTGGAAATCCGTTACAACTCTGAATGGCTAGAACAACTGAATTTGGGTAAAACCCTAGAGTTGTTAGCCACGATGACGGTAGGGCAAATGCTAGCGAAGGAGGGATTTGCGGAACGATATAAACAGGAAAACCCAATTTACATCCATGAGTTTCTCTACCCGTTGATGCAGGGTTATGATTCCGTGGCAGTGCAAGCAGATGTTGAATTAGGCGGGACAGACCAAAAATTTAATATCGCCGTTGGCAGAGATTTGCAACGACATTTTGGTCAGATCCCTCAGTTTGGAATGCTAGTACCGATTTTAATTGGCACAGATGGGCTACAAAAAATGTCTAAATCCTTAGGCAACTATGTTGGGTTAAGGGAAGACGCCCTGACAATGTACTCCAAGCTAGAGAAGACGCCGGATAATTTGTTAGAGCAATATTTTGAGCTATTGACAAATTTGCCATTGAATGAATTACCGGAAGCTCCCCGCGATCGCCAAAAACTACTTGCCCTAAACATTGTCACCCAATACCACGGTGAGGCAGCGGCAAAGGAAGCTCAAGCAGCAGCGATTAACCTGGTTCAGGGAGACACTAGCGTCACGGGGGATGCCGTACCAGAATTTTCTCTGGCTACTGTGGAGTTTCCCGCTAAGTTGTTCTACATCCTCAAAGCTAGTGGTTTGTGCAAAAGTAGTGGGGAAGGACAGAAACAGATTCAAGGTGGAGGAGTGAAGCTGGATGGCGATCGCATTTCTGACGTTAACCTCGCCTTTGATTCCCCAGAGGGATTAAATGGCAAGGTTTTACAACTTGGGAAAAAGAAATTTGTCCGGCTAGTATTATGATTCAGGTCTAATCTCTTCCCTTCCTCACCCCTTCTTAAACTCAGCACTCAGCACTTTTATCTCAGATGGCAGTAGAAGACCGAATTATTGTTCCCCTAGATGTTCCCAGTGAGGCAGACGCGATCGCTCTCGTGGAACGGTTGCCCCAAGTCACTTTCTGGAAAGTCGGGCTGGAACTATTTGTCAGTACTGGTCCTGAGATCCTTCGCCTCCTGAAAAATCGTCAAAAACGGATATTCCTCGACCTCAAATTTCACGATATCCCCAATACAATGGCAGGAGCCTGCCGTGAAGCTGCCGCTTATGGTGTAGATTTAATTACGGTTCATGCAACGGCTGGTCGTAGTGCCCTCAAAGCTGCTAGTGTAGCGGCGGGGGAAGGGTCCAAGAACGCGGCTTGTCCGCCTGCTAAACTGATTGCGATTACGCTGCTGACCAGTCTTACTTCGAGAGATTTAGCCTTCGATCTAAAAATTCCTCTGGAACTGCCGGAGTATGCTCTACAAATGGCACTACTTGCTCAAGAGACGGGTTTAAATGGGGCTGTTTGCTCTCCTCAGGAGGTAGAACAACTGCGACAGACGTGTGGCGATGACTTTCTTCTAGTTTGTCCCGGCGTGCGTCCTAAATGGGCAGAATCAGGCGATCAAAAGCGATCGCTCACACCCTCAGATGCCATCAAAGCGGGTGCAGACTACCTCGTCATCGGGCGACCCATTACTACCGCAAGCGACCCAGTTGCTGCCTGGGAGAAAATTTGTGACGAGCTAAGTAGGTAGGAATAAACAGAACTATGTTACGAAATGTAAATATACCTAAAACCCTTACCAATGACCAATGACCAGTTAACCAGGACTTACGCACAGACACCACATATTGTAGGGGCGCATAGCCATGCGCCCCTACCAATGGCGGTTTAAAGGCAAAGAAAGCGTAAGTCCTATTAACTTTAATTGTGCCGACCTACTTAGCTACTACCAGTGTCTAGTTTAGACCTCTTGCAAAAGTTGCATAGACCCCTCTTAATCCCCCCTGATCAAGGGGGGAAAAACTTGAAATCTTGCTCCCTCCCCTTACTAAGGAGGGTTGGCGAGGGGGATTCAAGGATTTTTGCAAGAGACTTCATGAGCGTTTGCTCACAACAAAGGATGAAAGTCTACCATTCTCTACTCCCTACTCCCCACTCCCTACTCCCGACTTTCAAGATAGTTCTTTTCAAGCCGAGCCAATTGCTTCTTGTTGTCTGCTGGTTAGGCTTACAGAGTCCACTTGCCTTGGCTGGAAATGGGACGACATCCGCAAAGCTTGCTACCTGCCCAGCTGATGTAGAAACTTTAACGAGCTTATTGATACGGGATTTACCCAGCTATGCCAATCGCATCATGCAACGTTCTCGACGTTTGAGTCGAACAAGTAGCTTCAGTTACGTTGTTGTAGCAGGACGACCAGAATTTGCTCCTCTCCCCCTTACTCCCAGTCAATTGCCTCCTACTTCCTCAGAAGCTGATGGCGAAGGCCCCCAGCAACTCTTCCTCACTACCCTAGAGCGGCAGTATGTAGGAGGCAAAGCGGTTGAATTCCAACTTTTTCACTGGCTATTTCTGACTCAAACACCTGGAGGCTGGCGTTTAGCTCTGATGTTTTCTCGGATTGGTTCCTCTGCTCCAGGACGCCCACCAACGCCGCCACAGGAAAGCAGTAATGGCATCGTTGGACAAGCTGTTATTACGTGGCTGGGAGATTGCAGTGCTGGAGCAATACGAAAGGGGACTAAGGAGTAGGAGTGGAGCTTTAAGCTAAAATTCAAGCAGAGTGAGCATTTCACAATCTAGCTGCCCTATGCTTGAAACACTGCAAACCCAACTATACGAACTCGAACAATTTGCTAACACCCTCGTCTCTACTCAGCTAACGCACCTCAGTTGGATTAGCATCGGCATCATCTTTGCGGCTGGATTGCTCACCAGCTTAACCCCCTGTATGCTGTCCATGCTGCCGATTACGATTGGTTACATTGGTGGTTCTGAAACGAAAGGACGGCTGCAAGCTGCGGCTCAGTCTACTTGGTTCTCTCTTGGCTTGGCAACGACCCTGGCTATTTTAGGCATTCTGGCGGCTTCCCTAGGACGAGTCTATGGTCAAGTCGGGGTAGGTTTACCCATTATTGTCAGTATTGTGGCAATCCTGATGGGGCTGAATTTACTCGAAGCGCTGCCTCTACAACTGCCCTCGTTTGGCGGGATGGAGTGGATTTCCAAAGACTTACCAGAGGGCGTGCGTTCTTATTTAATTGGCTTAACCTTTGGGGTGGTAGCCTCTCCTTGTAGTACCCCTGTTTTGGCAACTCTACTGGCTTGGGTGGCGACGACGCAAGACTTAGTTTTAGGCGGTGCCTTGCTGCTTTCCTATACAGCGGGTTACGTTGCCCCGTTGATTTTGGCAGGTACTTTTACGGCTTCTATTAAAAAGTTGTTAGAATTGCGCCGCTGGTCGGGTTGGATTACTCCCGTCAGTGGTGCTTTACTTGTAGGCTTTGGCGTCTTTTCCCTACTGTCTCGAATTCCTGCGGGAATTTTGTAATTTAATCAAATGACTATAGAAAAATCATCTTTACCTAGTGTTGGTAATTTGTTCCGGCGACAGTTGTTGCCAGTATTAGCAGACTTGCGGTTGGCGATTGTATTGCTGTTGGCGATCGCATTTTTCAGCATTAGTGGTACTGTCATCGAACAAGGTCAATCGCTGGAATTTTATAAAAGTAATTATCCCGAACACCCAGCCCTCTTTGGCTTTCTTAGTTGGAAAGTCCTCTTAACGCTTGGACTAGACCACGTATACCGTACTTGGTGGTTTTTATCTATACTCATCCTCTTCGGTACTAGCCTCACCGCCTGTACCTTTACCCGTCAGTTTCCTGCCCTAAAAGCTGCCCGTCGTTGGAACTTCTATAACGAACCTCGCCAGTTTCAGAAACTAGCCCTTAGTGCAGAACTCGATGCAGGTTCCTTAGATTCCCTTTCTCCACTGCTAGAAAAGCGACGCTATAAGGTTTTTCAAGAAGGTGATACTCTCTATGCCCGTAAGGGAATCGTCGGACGCATCGGTCCTATCGTCGTCCATGCCAGTATGCTACTTATCCTGCTGGGAGCGATTTTGGGAGCCATGACGGGTTTTATTGCCCAGGAAATGGTTGCTAGTGGCAGTACGTTCCAAGTGAAAAATGTTATTGATGCAGGACCTTGGGCAGCACCGCAAATTCCCAAGGATTGGTCAGTGCGGGTAAATCGCTTCTGGATTGACTACACGCCAGAGGGGGGAATTAACCAGTTTTACTCAAACTTATCTGTCCTGGATAATCAAAACCAAGAAGTTGATAAGCAAACTATTTATGTCAATAAGCCGTTGCGCTACCGAGGCGTGACACTCTACCAGACAGATTGGGGAATTGCTGCCGTTCAAGTGCGGTTGAACAAAAGCCCAATTTTCCAAATCCCGATGGCACAGTTAGATACTGGCGGCAAGGGACGCATTTGGGGAACCTGGATTCCTACAAAACCTGATTTGAGTGAAGGCGTCTCGCTGCTGGCAAGAGACTTGCAGGGAACGCTCCTAGTCTATGATGTCAAGGGTCAGCTCGTTTCAACAGTCCGACCTGGGATGGCAACGGAAGTTAATGGCGTCACATTGAAAATTGTGGATGTCATCGGCAGCACTGGCTTGCAAATTAAAGCCGATCCCGGTATTCCACTGGTTTACACTGGCTTTGGCTTGCTGATGCTGGGTGTGATGATGAGCTATGTCTCTCACTCTCAGATTTGGGCGTTGCAAAAGGATGGACGTTTCTACGTAGGTGGTAGAACTAATCGGGCACAGGTTGCCTTTGAGCGAGAAATTACCGAGATTTTAGACCAATTGAGTTCTCAGACACTACGAGTAGACGTACCAGATATGGCGACAGAATCTTTAGTGAGCCAGAATTAGTAGTATCTACCGTCTAACCAAACATTAACAGTGCTGGGGAAAGTTGCTGATGAGCACTGAGGATGACAACACGTCAAACAACAAAAGGAAACCCCTGATTATAGCTGTGGTAGCTTTGGCGGCTATAGCTTTTGCCTTAGGTGCTTTTTTCGGGTTACAAACCTCCCAAGAATCACCCTCAAAGCTTTCACCAACAACACCAAAGGTTCCTTTCGTTCGCTCATCAACTCAATCTATACCCTCAACTCCACCGTCAGCAAAACCGCCTCCATTAGCACCGCCGCCCGCTCCTCAAAACAATAGCAGCGGGCAGCAAAATGAAGATA
>DATNQT010000138.1:0-12497 GCA_036703885.1 Candidatus Sericytochromatia bacterium | reverse complement strand
TCCTCCTACTGCCATGTAGGCGCAGGGGAATAGTAGTAATCCGGACCAGCCGATGAATACGAAGCGATCGCGCTTTAGCCAGTCGTCTACGGTGTCAAACCACCCCCGACTACTTGGCGCACGTCCTACAGCTATTGTCATAGCAGAGATCTCCAGGAATTTATAAGTACGAAAGAAAAGCCCATTGAACCTGCAATTTAGCTACTTTCTATGGAGCAGCAGATAATTGACTGGGTTATGAGTAAAATTTACTTTTCTTTACTATTACACATATATTATGTGAAACTTCCTAACTTTTCCACTGCTTGAATTGAAATAAATTAAAAATTTTGGGTAACCACCCTGGCTTTCTTCAACAAGCAGGCGCTGTGACTCTCTCAGGGTGTGCTGCCGCGTGTCTAAGATAATAGGGAGAGTATATGTACACAAAGGCTTAGTGCTTAATACCGTATGTTCAGTATTGACTTGACTTTGAAAAATACACCCGTTCCCCTGTCCGTGCAACGCAAGTCCGCAGAAGAGGCAGAGGCAACGTACCAGGAAATTCTGAAAGCCATGCGCTCTGAAAGCTCTGAGTTGTTGGAACTGAAGTGCGATCACCAGCCAGATAAGAAAATCGGTATTCTCAGCAATCAGATCGGTGCGGTCATGATTTCTCAGAAATCCGGTGCAGCAGGCGCAGGACGTGTACCTGGCTTCTTTGCCGTAGCCGAATGAATACAGAGGCAACCGACGCAATGGCTCAAGCGGCAATTTGCGTGCGGAATCTTTGCTTCAACTGGCCTAGTGGAGCATCAGTTTTGCAATCTTGCTCTCTTGATGTTCCCAAGGGTGAGTTTTGGATGCTTTTGGGGACAAATGGTAGTGGAAAATCAACATTACTAAGATTGCTGGCTGGGCTGTTACAGCCCCAATCTGGTGAAATTCAGATTGAGCGACCTGTGGGATTTGTTTTTCAAAATCCCGATCATCAGCTAGTAATGCCGACTGTGGGTGCAGATGTTGCCTTTGGGCTAGTGGAGGAAAAACTTGCTCATGCTCAAGTGCGGATGCGGGTGATGCAGGCGCTAGCGGCAGTGAATCTACTAGAGTTGGAACGCCGCCCAATTTATGCCCTGAGTGGCGGTCAGAAGCAGCGAATCGCTATTGCGGGTGCGATCGCTCGTCAGTGCGAGGTTTTACTTTTAGATGAGCCAACTGCCCTACTCGATCCAGATACTCAGTTGGATTTAGTAGAGCAAGTGCGACAGTTGGTGAAAAGTCGTGGCTTAACTGCGCTTTGGGTTACACACCGCTTAGACGAGTTGAATTATTGCGACGGGGCTTTCTTGTTAGAACAAGGTCAGGTTATGGATCGAGGTGAACCAGAACGCCTCAAGCAACGACTCATGCAAGAGCCAAATATTGCAATCTGATATTCTCTAGTGCGGCTTCGGTACGGGGTCAGATTCAGTAATAGTAAAGCCCCTTCCTCAAGGGGCTTTTTCTCTGGATTTCTGTAAACTATTGTTAATATGAGTTATTCTTTGATATCCAATAGAGAAGTATTGGCCTTGAACAATGCCCCCTTCCTCACCCCAGGCTGTTTTACTGGTTGATGGCTACAACGTCATTGGTGCATGGTCTGACCTGAAAAAGACCCGCGATCGCAAGGGCTTAGAATCTGCTCGTCAAGAGTTGGTAGAGGTTTTAATCAATTACAGTGCCTTTCAAGGCTACAAAACTCAGGTTGTCTTTGATGCTCACTATCAAGACACGGGCATCTCCTTTGAAGAGTTAACAAATCACCTTTCAGTTTGCTACACAGATTTTGGACAAACGGCAGACACTTACATCGAAAAATTCTGTGCCTCGTTTCGATTCGACATTAGCTTCAAAACCCAGCGCTTGATCGTTGTCACCTCAGATCGAGCGCAGCAATTAACGGTAGTAGGCTATGGGGCAGAATGGATGTCGTGCCACCAGTTGGCAGGCGATGTTGAACTCATTACTTATCGAGTGACACGTAAACAGCGACCTCAAAAACAATCTAGGAGTCGCTTTTTAATCAATTCCCTCGATCCGAAGGCACAACAGCGTCTAGCACAATGGCGCAAGGGAATGTGAATGGTCTTGAACTAAGTCCAGCACGCATCTAAATCTTCTACATTCTCAAAAGCGACTAGGTTTTGTACTAAACTAAATTTAGAGTTCAGTAAGGGTATGGCTCTGTTATTCCCAAAGACTTGACAGACACCGGAACACTCTCTACACTTATAAAAGTGCGAAAAAACAGGCCCCCATCGTCTAGAGGCCTAGGACACCTCCCTTTCACGGAGGCGACAGGGATTCGAATTCCCTTGGGGGTATCTAAAGTAATTAAAGTAAAGACTTCTAACGAGGCTGGGGATATAACTGCGTAATCCCTGAGAGTGACTATTTCTCAGCGAACTTGTCCAGTCTTTCCCGGATACCTAAATCAATCAAAGAGCGTAGTAAAATCAAGAACCAAAGTCCTGAAAAGGTAAAAACTGCGATCGCCCAACCTCCATAAGACGCTGAAGCTAGGACTGTACCCGACAGTAAGGTAAAACCAGTTAGACAAGCATAAATTAAACTTTTAATCGCTAGATTGATTCGTTTGAGGGTGCGATCGCTTTCAATCGAACGTACCTGCACTTGAAGTTCACCCTGTTCCAGCCGTGCTTCCAAGCGTCGGATTAAAGCTTCAGTAGCACTAGGCTGTTGTAATCGATGTTTAATAAAATTCCTAGCTTGCCTTGCTAGTTCTCCTACTAAATTCGCCTTGCCTTTAGAAGAGACGACGAGGCCTTTAATAAAAGGCTTGCTAGAAGCTAAAAGATTATATTCTGGATCGAGACTACGAGCGATGCCATCAAGAGTTGTTAATGCTTTTAAAACAAACGTCATTTGCGCGGGTAAGCGAAACGGTTGCTGCTCAAACATCAAGTAGATTTCGCTGCGCATTTCATCGAAAGCTTGTAGCTCAATTGGCTTTTCAGTGAACTTATCTAAAATAAAAGCAACTAACCGTTTGATTGGCATCATATCTGATACCGGTTCAATTAAACCCATGTAAGTCAAGGTATTAACGACCTCATCAGTGTCCTTTCTTAGAACGGCAAAGAAAGTCTTGATCATTTGGTCTTTAGCCATTGACTTAATCTCTGTCATCGTCCCGAAGTCATAGAAAATCAAGCTGCCGTCTTGACTAATTGCTATATTTCCAGGATGAGGGTCAGACTGAAAAAAGCCGTCTTGTAGCATCTGCTTGAGGAAACAACAAATTCCTAACTGGATGATTTCCTTAATGTTTAATCCGCAAGCTTCCAGAGTAGAACGGTCGTCAATTTTAATGCCGGGTACGTATTCCAGTGTTATTACCTTTTTCGTGGTATATCGCCAATAGATCGTCGGGACAGCTACGCGGGGATAGTCAATAAAGTTTTGGCGGAAGCGATCGGCATTTTTTCCCTCATGAACGTAATCAATTTCATGATAGAGAAGGTTAAAAAACTCGTGGTAAATGCCTTCTAAATCATATTGTCTCGTCCAAGGCAAATAGCGATGTGAAAAACGAATTAGCCGATGCAGAACTTCAAAATCTAAATTAAATAGCGTTTCTAATCCTGGACGCTGGACTTTTACAACGACATCTTCGCCGGTGTGCAGTCGTGCTTTATGAACTTGCCCTAAGCTAGCAGAGGCGATGGGAAAATGATCGAAATCCCGATACAAGGTATAAATCGAGTTACCAAGTTCAGATTCAATGAGAGCAATCGCTTCTGCTGAATCAAATGGCGGAACCCGATCCTGCAATTGCCCCAACGCCTGCACGTACTCTTTTGGCAGCAGATCGGCGCGGGTAGAGAGGGCCTGCCCAATTTTAATAAAAGTCGGACCTAAATCTAGTAAAGTGCCTACCAACCACTGAGCGCGGCGATTTCTGTGCCTGGGAGAGTTATTGGCGACTGTCCTGTCCCACCACACATAGAACAACAATTTCGCCGCCGACAAAAAAATGTCCCGCTGACGTGCTAAAGGAGAGTATTTCGGTCGTTGCCAACGTAGGGGCTTGGGCGCAGGAGTTATAAGCATACTGTCGGAATTTTAACTCTCTACCCTGCCACTATTCTAATAACTATTTATTTAGGGCTAAAAATTAGCGCTTCCTCCCGTTCCTCGTCAGAGAGAAGATTCCACACCACCTTTAGGTTGAAGCTGGGGTAGAGTGAGAGTAAAAGAGGTCACAGAAGTCTGAGAATCTTCAGAGGGCGTGCTTTTGACCTCAATCGTACCGTTGAGATGCTGTACCAAGCACTTGACCAAAGCTAACCCCAAACCCGTACCTTGAACAGCTTTTTGGGTGACACCTTGACCGCGATGGAATTTATCAAATATATGGGTTACGTCTGAGGGTGAGATACCGGGACCGGTGTTGCTCAAGATCAGAACAACTTGATTGACTGATGGCTGAACTTGGTTATGGACTTGTAAACATATCGTAGTGTCTGGGTCAGAATACTTGCCAGCATTAGTGAAAAGTTCCAGAAGGATGCGGTTGAGGCTATCGGGATCGGTGTTGAGTATCAGCGATCGCACCGGACTTTCTACCGTCAAGGTTAACCGTTTATTTGCCCACTTCTTCTCAAATGAGGTAACCAATTCCTCAATCATCAACATCAAGTCGATTTTTTCGGGTTGGATCTGATCTTGATTGGATTCCAGTCGCTGTAGACTTAGTAAGTCGTTGATCAGGTCAATTTCTTTATTACACTGCTGTTCGAGAATTTCCAGATACTTCTCGCGACGCTCTGAGAGCAGTTGGGGTTGACGTAGCATCCGAATTGCCAAACTCATCGTGGTTAGAGGTGTCCGCAGTTCATGACTCATGCTGCTCAAGAATTCATCCTTAAGCAGATTTAATTGCTGCAACTGATCCATCTGCTGGCGCGTTTTTCCGTATAACTTTGCCTGAACTTCTAAACTACTTTGAAGTTGGGCGGTGCGGTCTTCGACGATGGATTGCACTTGCTGTAGGGTTTGATTGTGGATAATAGCGGCACTCACTTGGGCACTCACCCACTTGACCAACTCTAATTCATGGGTCTGCCAGGAGCGAGGCTGACGCTGCTGCAATACTATAAATCCCAATACAGTAGGCGCTGCCAACGAATTCCCGTATGCCCCAACCAGCGGAACGATCACAAGAGCGGGAAAAGATGCCCACTCTAAGATTGAGGGGTGATCGCTTGAATCGTTAATCTCAGGGGCATCTTGTTGATCACTGATCGCTATTAGTTCAGGGGCATTTCTAAAAGCCTGTTTGCACAAAGAAGACTCGGCAAGCCAGAAGGATTGGTTTGACAGGGTGTTTGCGCTTTGGAAAGCGTGTGGAGAAGCGGTCTTTTGCTCAAACCACTCATAAGCTACCGTCACTTTAGTTTTCGGCAGGCGCTTGGAAGGCTTGCTTTTGACCAGAGGATTGTTATATTTCAACAATAGGAGGAGACCGCGATCAACTTGAAGGGTTTGAGCTGTAGAAGCGATCGCCTTTTGGAGAATCTCGTCAAGATTGATGTTGCTATGCATCACTTGACTCAATTGATTGAGCAAGCTTTGGTGTCGAGTCGCTGCCTGGACTTGCATTGTCAGTTGGACTTGAGAAATAGCGATCGCCACCGATGCTGAAACAGCCGTCAACAATTCTTGCTCTTGCACCGTCCATTCGTGAGGTTGGGAGCGCCCCAAGACAATCGTCCCATTCACTGAAGACTGAAACCGAGTGTAGAGTCTCAGCACCGCCCTGGCAGGAAACACGTCCCAGCGATCGCCACTCGCTTTATAAGCATCACAGGCATGAAGATCCCAAATTGCTAAGGGGTCAGTTCCCGCCAAATCATCCTTTAGCGCTGGATGTTCTAGCAGTTGCGCTTGGTGTCCGGGAAGCAAAGTTGAATCATGATCGGCAGACCACATAGCCATCTGAGTCATGGCGGCGGGGTTAACAATCGCCACAATTAAGCAGACATCCACCTGAAAAATTTCTCCTAAAGCCCTGGCAATGTCTGCCAGCAATGTCTGCGGATCTGAACTTGTAGCAATAATATGAGTAATTTGTTGCCCGACCTTAGCGAACTGGGCTGGATACTGCATGAGTGAACCCTTATGCTCCTGTGTTACAACTGGTTCAACTGTCCCTGATAGACCTAAGGTCAAAGAATTTACGATTAGAGTACGCTCTTCAAAGTCGCTCTGGAACTGGAGCTGAGTTGAGGACATTAAGCTTTTTGCATCCATGACACTTATTGCACAATTTATAATAGCGGAGCTTTCTTGAAGGAAGATGAGAAAGCAAACTGTTGCTAAAGTCAGTCTTCCCTGTTTTCCTAGCTTTGTACCAGGATTAACTTTTATCTATCTTTGGATGTATATTTCTCCGCTTCAGGCGACCTCATCCAAATCAGAACTGCTATAAAGCTCCGATACTTCCCCTAATCCCATTGCCACTTATAGCAAAGTGCTGAGTGACTTCGGCGTGAGCGCGGCAACTGAGCCTGTCGAAGTTCAGTCGAACGCTGAGTGCTGAGTAAAAACATAGTAGTTTTGGGGTGCGAAGGTGCTCAACACTGTCAAGAGCCTAAGTGACTATTGCTATATCTGTACTTAATTTAAAATGCTTCACGATCGCTTCTGTCTTGCTTGCTTTTGAGCCACCTCGCTATTCTGGCGATAAAGTGCCATTCGACCTTGAGCCGTCTTGTATCGGCTGTCACCGGGCTGCACCGTACCCATTAAATCGGCAGCGCGTTCCCACTTCGCTGCCACATCTAACCACTGAGCAGTCGTTTTAACATTCTGACCAGTAACTGAAGCTTGTTCCGCTAGCCGCACCGCCTGTACAAAAGGATCGGAGGCGGAGGTTGACTGAGATTTAGGGGCAGTTATGGGTTTTATCGAAGACTCGGCGGTAGAGTTCTGCGCTTGATTTGGATTACGAAGGTTCAGTTTTGAACCCAATCGCTCGTAGAGTAACCAGCCAACCAAGAGTAGAAGTAAACTGAAACCGACACCGTTAATAATGCCCCGCCTGTATGGGGTTTTCTCGCGCAAGTTACGGGGGGGAGCATTGGGAAAAACTGGCTTCTTCTTGGGTGCGGTTTGCTGATTTTTGAAGCCTTCTACCAGTCGCTTGAAGAGGTTCGGCTTGGCAAGAATTATTTGTTCAGACCAAAGCAGTTGATTTTCAGGGTCGCGACTTATTTCTTCCAGCCAAAGTAATTGTTGCTCTCGCACAATTCGGCTATTGATTTTGACACGACGAATGTTACGCGGTCTAATGCCTTCGAGAATCTGACGGATTTGTACTACTAGCTTAGACTGCTCAAGTTGGTGAGGTGTTGGTGCTTCACACAAAAGTTGCAGAATCCCGTCAGCCAAAACCGCTCGGGTTCGGACACCATCATCTGCCAACTGTTCGTTCAGAGTCTGAATAATCGCTGCAACACTACCCTGGCGAGCTTGTCTAGCGATGTCATCCATTGGATCGGGCATTTTTCTCTTTGAGCCGTGGATTGGTAGCTATAATCTGACTTTTTTAATTTAGATTATCAGCGTTTTGCCCAAGCTCCTCTCGGATGTGAAATTATATAGCTGTTTTTGGGCTATTGGCAAGTATTAGAATTACCAGGGTAAGAAAGTTGGTAATTTGATTTTAATTGTGGATAATCGCGATACTGTGTTGAGTAATGAAGCCGTCAGACTCAGCATTCGGGTAGGAGTCTGACGGCTTCACTAAGGCGTTCATACAAGTTTACAATTAGTAAAAGTATTTTAGAGCAAGTAGGAGAGTTTTCATGCTGCTGAAATGTACCACTCGTCACATTCGCATCTATACGGCTCAGGTTGAAAATAACGAGCTGGTCGAGAGCAACAATGTTTTGACTTTGGACGTTGACCCTGATAACGAATTTAATTGGAATGAAGATGCCCTGCAAAAGATCTATCGCAAGTTTGATGAACTGGTAGAATCTTACAGCGGGTCGGATTTAACAGAATATAATCTTCGCCGCATTGGATCTGACTTAGAACACTTTATGCGATCGCTTTTGCAGAGCGGTCAAATCAGCTATAACCTTGAGACTCGCGCAGTTAACTACAGCATGGGATTGCCCCAAGTCGCTCCTCAAGGGTGAAATTAGCAATACTAACGCCAAGTACGATTGCCATCTTCATCAGTACGTGCTTGGCGAATCACATCAGAAATTTCTTCAGCATCTTTGACGTGATGTAGCGCTTTTTCCTCACCATCTGGGGGTTCTTGAACTACAAAGTAGGTCGGAACTTTGACGTGGTCTCCGGTGATATCAGGGGCATCAACCGCAACTTGTTTAGCTTTTTCTTCAATAGTTTGAGCTTCAGGGTCTATCCTATCGCCAGGGTTGGAAGCCGCATTGGGCTCGGGTTTTTCTGGCTTATCTAGAGAGGCTTCTACATTGTGCCCTTCTTGATCTACCTTATTGTCAGGATTTGGAATATTGCTTTCTTTGATTGTTTCAGGCTGACTCATAAAAACTCCTATCGCTTTTAAAATTTGATAATTCCAGATTGATATTAAGAAAAAAAAGCAGGCGATTGCCTCTTTCTGTAGGGGTAATTAATAACTAGTCAATAGTTAGTTGTTGCTCAGACTCTTAAGAAGAAGACGATCTGGGTTCAGGAACGGGGACATTAGGCGATCGCTTATTTTCGAGAAATTGTTTCAGTGTCGTGCGCCGATTCTGCAAAAAACGGCTCCAAAAACCCGGAATAAAATCATCCATCGTCACCGCTAAAGCCCAAAACTCTAAGTTGATCGTTTTGTACCGCAGCTTATGGGAACGCTGTAGCTTGGCAATTAGCTGCTTAATCTCAACACTAGTTTGCGAATTAAGTTCTGCAAAGGTTGGCTCGTTCGAGGCGTCAAAATCCGGCTTAGGCATGATAATTAGCGACGGGGAGACGGGAACCGATTAAACTGGGGAAAGGGAAAGATGGAGCAGTGACTTTCAAAAAACTTGGGTTTCTCCAGAAACAATCTGTTTCTAATCTAAAACCTCAGCACTAATTTCTAACCTTAGGTAATTACCTTACCTAGGAAATCTTTACAAAGGAAAGGTGTGTAAGATCTTGTCTGCACAAAAATCTTTAAGTCCTTGGAGTTATAAGCCGTGGTGGTGTCAGCCTTGGTCAATCCTGTTAACGGGAATAGTTATCATTACAGCTAGCTGGGCAATTCTAAAAATTGTTTGGATAACAGTTATCATCTCCCTACCGATTCTGGTGTGGTGGGCGTTCTTTTTAGTACTATGGCCTCAACTAATTGTACGTAGCAGCCTAGAAACTTATCAGCAATCGACTCAAGATGCTCATTCTAAGGCAGAAGATTAATCGAGAGATGATCAATCTAACCGTGGGCAGAAGTACTCAGCTGAAAGAGCATCCAGGTTTATACAAGGATGCTGAGAGGATTTACTTGATTGATCAGAGGATTACTAAACCGTTAGAACCCTTTCTTAACACTTTCAACCCCCAACTCCATACTTAGAACTGAGCACTTTCCCTGTCAGGCGCTAAAATTTGTAATCAACACGCTTGTTTTAGCACTTCATTCAGGGTTCAACACCCTACCCCGATCCGGTGCGACTGGTTGCCAAATCATTATCGGCTGAACGTAGCGAAGAATTTTCATGGAAAATCCAGCGGCAACGCTTTACTGCTCTAACACTCGCTGTCAGGCTCCCAACCCCCAGAGCAATAAGTTCTGTCAGCAATGCCGCACGCCGCTTTTGAGACGTTACCTATGGGCGATTGGTCGGGAAACAGACGCTTATAAACCTGGAGATGTTATAGCGGGACGCTATGCGGTTGTAAGCCCTTCAGTTCTTTTAGAGACTAAACCTGGGATGCCACCAGAAACCCCACAGGAGCTTCCTCAAGGTATCGTGCCTTATCTTAAGCTTTCTCCCTACGGGTTACACATCCCTCAGGTATACGGGCGTGTCACCCTGATGGATGGACGCAAATCTTCTGAGATCTGGCTATTGGAAGATGCCCCAATCTACGCCAGTAGCGTCCTTAAGGGCAGGGAGGCAGCAGATACGGAGGGGCAACTGTTGCCAGAACTAGCTAGCGTTTGGAAAGATGCCCCAGCGATGCGTCAGCTAAACTGGCTGTGGCAGTTGGCAACTCTCTGGCAACCCTTGAGTAGTGAAGGCGTCGCTTCTAGTTTGTTCTCACCAACGCTTGTACGGGTAGAAGGTGCTATTGTTCGGTTGTTGGAGTTGCCGCCGGATTTAAAGAAAGCACCGACCTTACAGCAGCTCGGTCAACTTTGGTCGCAGTGGCTCCCTGGGGTGTCATCGGCGATCGCAGATTTTTTCCAACACCTCTGTAGCCAGCTGGTGGAGGGACAAATTCGGACTTCAGAGGAGCTAGTAGCCCTGCTCGATCACGCCTTACAAGACTGTGGGCGATCGCAAATCCACACCTATGAAATTTTCACCGCTACCGATAAAGGTCCTAGCCGTAACCACAACGAAGACGCCTGCTACCCGCCAGGAGGACAAGTAATCCGCGTATCTAACGATGCTAATGCTTTAGCAATTGTTTGTGATGGAATTGGTGGACACGAAGGCGGTGAGGTTGCCTCGAATTTAGCGATCAATACACTTCAGGAACGGGTAGGAAAACTCCTAGCGAACTCCAATAACTGTGACCCGACAACCCTAACTGAGGAATTAGAACTTGCAGTTTGCGCCGCTAATGACGCAATTAGTGAGCAAAATGATACCGAACAACGGTCTGACCGACAACGGATGGGTACAACCCTGGTCATGGCTCGAAGCTGCGCCCATGAAATCTACATTACCCATGTTGGAGATAGTCGCGTTTACTGGATAACCCGCAACAATTGTCACCAAGTCACCCAGGATGACGACTTAGCGTCCCGTGAGGTGCGACTCGGTTACGCTCTCTACCGGAGTGCGGTGCAACAGCCAACATCCGGCTCTCTAGTTCAAGCCTTAGGTATGGCATCATCAGCGACGTTGCATCCAACTGTACAGCGCTTTGTTTTGGATGAGGACTGTATTTTTCTGCTTTGCTCTGATGGACTCAGTGATAATGACCGGGTAGATCAATTCTGGCAGTCAGAAATTCAGCCAATTCTCGAAGGTCGAGTCGCTCTGACCACAGCCGGAACGCGACTGATTCAGATTGCCAATACCCAAAATGGACATGACAATGCCACCATTGCTCTAGTTCACTGTAAAGTTTCATCTGCCAAGGAGACTGGGGAAACCCAACTGTCAGTGCCCCAGACGCAACCCATTGCTCCTGCGATCGCTAGTTCAGGCGCAAAGACGGTTGCTGCTCCTTCTCGCATGAAAACCCAGAGACTGGCATCTCCCCCTTCTGCTCGTAGCCCTTGGGGGCTTTTGTTGGGCATCCTCTTGCTGCTTGGGTTGGGTGGAGTCCTCGCCTATCTGCTGCTCCCAGGCGTCAATGAATTAATCGATCCCTTGATTGGTTTGGGTTCTAGGTCTGCATCGTCGCCCAGTCCATCCCCAAGCGCCAGCACAGCGCCAACTCCTACTGGAGTTTCTGCCGTAGAAGGTAAAAAGCTGATACAAGTGAGCAATTCAAACCCCAGAAACATAGAGGGAAACACAATTCGACTGGCGCTGCGACGCGGATTATTGCCTCCCCAAAACCAAGAGATAGTCGGTGTTATTCCCACAGATAGCATTTTGCAAGTAATCAGCGAAGCACAAGATCGACAGCAAGAAAGCTGGCTACAGGTCAGTGTTTGCTCTGCTGGCACAGGGATCTCAGAGGGTCAACAACCAGCGTTAGTGAAGCCTTCTCCGGAACGTTCTCAAAGCACAGCTAGGGAATCCCCAAGCGCTGCTAAATCTAAGCCGAGTCCCCTTTCTTATCTTCCGGTGGGACAGGGAGATGGCGGGTGGATCAGAAAAGGCGATCTTCTGCCCAACGTTGACCCCAATTTTGCACCAACCTCTGCCCAACGCAATGAATGCGCGACTGCGACTACCCCTCCTGCTTCCGTCCCAACCTCGACATCATCACCTTAGTTGTAGCAGGGGAAGCAGAGGTGGCAGATTTTTACTTTTTCTTTATTTCTAAAACCCTGCTCCAACACTCATGCATTCCCCGCAGAATTTTCCCTCTTTTATTCCCAGACGTTGGTGGTTCGTAATCCCGATCGCGCTTTTTGCCCTGCTTCTGGCTCACGGCATGGCGCTGATCTTTCGGATTCAACCAGCAGTTTCTTTGTGGTTTCCTCCCTCTGGAGTGGCGATCGCACTCACTCTCTGGTTCGGACCCATTGGAGCTGTTCTAACAGGAGTAGCCTCCATCTTGGTAGCACCCCTCTGGGGAAATGACGGCTGGACAAGTCTTCTTGGTTGCACCGACGCAACGGAACCCCTAGTCGC
>DATNQT010000137.1:0-11518 GCA_036703885.1 Candidatus Sericytochromatia bacterium | reverse complement strand
AGCCAATTTTTGTAGGGCAATCAAGTCCACTGTTGACCTTTCAGGCAAGCGGGCATAGGTTTTAACTGTGCTGTAAGGGACTCCTGAGCGGTCAGAAACTTCCTTTATTGTCCAGCCTCTCTCGCCCGCAAATTCTTTAATCCTTAACTTGACCAAGCCCATTATTGACAAAAGGTTAGACTTCGCCTTTTAATATTTTTAGATTAAAAGCGATCGCCCACGTCCGGAAAACTTAAGGCGATCGCTAAGTTCCAAAAAATCCCCTAAAGGGAAATATCTACTATGTTATCAATACCAGAGTCTGGATCAAGGGCTATTCATCCTTTAGCTCGTTTTGTTACTGTAGAAGCGATCTCCCTCCTCCTCAAACTCCAACCCGAAGACATTTACCGCATCGACTGCTGGCGGCACGTAATACACGTCGTCGGTAAAGGAGTGAGTACCTTTGTGAGCTACGCTGACATTCCACCGATTTTGGGTGTAAAACCACCCACATCTGAAGATTTGATCTGTTGGCGCAAGCGGTGGAGGAATAATAAATGCAAAGCGCCTAAGTTTTGGGCAGAATTTTATAAACAGAAATTCAAGCTAGCTCCCTCTCTACCAGAGATGCACAAATGGGGTGAGTTGGTCAGCGTTATTAAATTTGCCTTGTCCGAAGCGACAGTACAGTCGCTGCGAAATGTTTATACCCAAGAACGATACTGGATGGATAAGTTCTGAACTCAGCCCTTGAAAGCCCTTAACCACTACTGATTTGCCCTGCATGAACTGAGAGAATTTGAGAAGAGTTCAGCCACTGGGAATCAAAAGCCCCCAGATGTGTTGTCGTAATCAAGGTCTGGAATCGGTCTTGAATGGCTTCTAGCAACTGATTTTGACGGTTGAGGTCAAGTTCTGCCAGTACGTCATCCAGCAGTAGTAGCGGTGGTTCACCTACAACTTCTTCAATTAGCTTGAGTTCTGCTAATTTCAGCGCCAATACTAGCGTCCGTTGTTGACCTTGAGAGCCATAAGACCTTGCAGGGGTCTGGTTAATCGTAAACTCAACTTCATCCCGATGAGGACCAACGAGGGTTGTCCCATGAACTTGTTCGGGGAGGCGACGCTGTTGGATCTTGTCTAAAAATGC
The DNA here is from genome assembly GCA_036703885.1 of Candidatus Sericytochromatia bacterium. Classification (GTDB taxonomy): domain Bacteria; phylum Cyanobacteriota; class Cyanobacteriia; order Cyanobacteriales; family Coleofasciculaceae; genus CADCTM01. The sequence goes on along the minus strand of DATNQT010000137.1, from coordinate 10,386 downwards.
CTGCTGTACGCCTTCTGGGTCGTCTTTTTCAAGGGTGACGTTGGGAGCGTAGGTTATTTCTAACACCTCCGTTGCCGCGCTGATGCTAGCGTGCCATGCGGCAGCAAGTGGTGCAAGCCGTTCTAAAACTCTTGCTCGACGCCGCGTGACTCGCGAACCCGCTGTTGCTAGTTGAGCATCCCATAATGCCAGTTGTGAATCGTAGTCTCTGGATGATGATTCATCGATTCTGCCTTCTGCCCGTATGGTGCGAATTTTTTTGAGGAGGGCGTTACGCTGTCGCAGCACCTGATTATATTGCTGCAAGATATGGGCATAAATCGGTTCAAGCTGAGTCAGGATGGAATCTAACCAGTTACGACGGCGTTCTGGGGCACCTCGTACCAGTTCTAAATCTAAGCTAGAGAACTGCACGGCATTGAGAACGCCTAAGAAGTCAAGCTGACGACGTAAGGATTCCTGATTCAGGGCAACGGTACGTCGTCCTTGATTGCGTAAGGTCAAAGCTAACTCTACTGAGCCATAGCCGCGTTCCAGGTTAGCGCGAATTTGACCAACATCGGTGTCTTCCAAGACCAGTTCGCGATCGCGTGTTGACCGATGACTCTTAAGCGTCGCCAGCAACTCCACCGCCTCCAGCAGATTCGACTTCCCCTGAGCATTATTCCCGACCAAAATTGTCTTAGGAGCATCGAAATCTATTTGCGCTACGCGATAATTGCGAAATTGTACAAGGTGGAGCGTTTTTAAATACATTTTGGTCATTGGTCATGAGTCATTAGTCATTGGTTGAGGACGAATGACTAATGACTCATGACTTAAGAACGATGAGAGTAGAAAAAGCGGAAAAATAGCTTCTCCAGTTCAACCCAGACAAACATCAAGGCACTGAAACCAAAGCAAATCAGAAGTTCCATCCCACTCAATGGGTGAGTACCGAAGAACGCTCGCAGGGGCGGCACGTAAACCAGTGCCAGTTGCAAGGCAGTAGTAACACCCACTGCCCAGAGCAAATAAGGGTTAGAAAAGGGATTTAATTCTATCGTTAGCTTCGTGTTGGAGCGAACTGCTAAGGCATGACCCATTTGAGCAATACATAGAGTCGTAAACACCATCGTTTTCCAGGAATCTTTTCCTCCCGGTCCATCATACCCAGCCGAATGAGTATAGTTATAAGCCCATGCCATTAAAGCGATCGAAATAATCGCAAAAATAATCCCAATCCGAACCATATAAGACCCCATGCCTCTAGCAAAAATACTCTCGCGAGGGCTAAAAGGAGGGCGCTTCATTACATCGGGTTCGGCTGGTTCCACTGCCAGGGCAAGGGCGGGTAACCCATCGGTGACGAGGTTCATCCAGAGAATTTGTAGCGGGCTGAGGGGAACACCGCCCAAGCCCATGATGGGGGCAGCGGCAATAGTTAATACCTCACCAATATTGCTACCCAGGATGTATTTAATAAAACGGCGAATGTTGTTATAAACAGTTCGACCTTCTTCTGTTGCAGCAACAATTGTGGCAAAGTTGTCATCAAGGAGTACCATGTCACTGGCTTCCTTACTGACATCAGTGCCAGTAATGCCCATTGCAATACCGATGTCTGCCTGCTTTAAGGCGGGTGCGTCATTAACGCCATCACCCGTCATTGCCGTAAATTTGCCACGACTTTGGAGAGCTTGGACAATCCGCAGTTTGTGTTCTGGGGAGACACGAGCATAAATGCTGACATCATCGACTTGTTGCTCTAGTTCCTCTTGGCTGAGTCGTTGCAACTCCTTACCCGTGAGTACACGATCGCCTACTTTGGCAATGCCCAAATCCTGTGCGATCGCTTGGGCTGTCAACTGATGGTCACCCGTAATCATCACCGCCCGAATGCCAGCATCCCGACACCGCGCCACGGCATCCCGTACTTCTGGACGGGGGGCATCCAACATTCCCACCAATCCCAGCCAGATTAAGTCTTGCTCTGTCGCCTCATCTGAACCTTCTGGCGGTTTGGTATCCAACGGTTTGTAAGCAAAGCCCAGCACCCGCAATCCCGCCCCTGCCATCTGGTTATTTTGTTCGAGGATAGAAGAGCGGTCTCGGTCTGTGAGTGGCTCAACTGCGCTGCCTTGCGATTTAGTGCGACAACGCTCTAAGATTAATTCTGGCGAACCCTTCGTAAACATCAGGAAGGGCGAGTTTTGAGCAGCCGCTCCGACATTTTGAGTTCTGCCTTCACAAATTACACTCATCCGCTTGCGTTCTGAGGAAAACGGAAATTCTTCAACCCTTTTGAGTTGACGGCTCAGAGGTTCCTTTTGCAAACCCCCTTTCCCTGCTAAGGAAAGCAACGCTCCTTCTGTTGGATCGCCTAAAATCGTCCACTGGTTTGCTCCAAGATTCGGCTGACCATCCGATGCGGATATTTCTTCCTGCTGCAATATCGCATCATTACACGCTACACAAGCAAGTAGCAGTGTTTGTAAGGCTGGATACTGTTCAGGGGTGACAAGTTGATTATCGATTCGGAACTCGCCTTGGGGAGTGTAACCCATGCCAGTAACATTGAAGGTCTGCCCCCCGGTAGCGACTTGCTGCACCACCATTTTGTTTTGAGTCAGCGTGCCCGTTTTGTCCGAGCAAATTGTGGTAACGCTTCCTAAGGTTTCGACAGCTGGCAGTTTGCGAATTAAGGCGTTGCGACGTACCATGCGCTGCGTTCCTAATGCCAGTGTCACGGTAATCACGGCGGGTAGACCTTCTGGGACGACCGCAACTGCCATAGACAGAGAAACTTCTACCAGTTCTTGGAAGACACCCCAATCAAATATGCCTTTATCAATAAAGGACTTGAGCATACCCGCCACGATCACGATCGCTACGAGAATTAGCGATCCAGATACCAAGACGTTGCCCAATTGGGTCATTCGTTGTTGCAAGGGGGTCGGTTCACTTTCCACTCCTTGCAGCATCTCGGCAATTTTGCCCAGTTCCGTCCGCATCCCCGTGCCAGTGACGACTACCGTACCGCGTCCCTGAAGGACTTCAGTACCTTGGTACACGAAATTAATGCGATCGCCTAAGGGCGTGTCTTCGTTCAGGTGTACGTCTACCTGCTTATTTACGGCGTGAGCTTCCCCAGTTAGTGCGGCTTCTCTAATCTGGAGATTGGATTGTTCAATTAGACGACCATCGGCTGACACCTGGACACCTGCTTCGAGGAGCATGATGTCTCCTGGCACTAATTCTTTGCCGTCCACCTCAAGTGTTTTGCCATCGCGAATTACTCTTACCCTTGGAGAAGAAAGACTTTTAAGCGCAGCAAGGGCTTTCTCCGCACGACTTTCTTGGAGATAGCCAAGGACACCGTTGAGGATAACAATCAACAGAATCGCGATCGTATCTTTGAAGGGAATACCTTCAAAATTGCCTTGTTGCAGCGAGATCAGGTCTAAAATACCTGAAATAAGTGCAACGGCAATCAACATCAGTAGCATGATGTTTTTAAATTGATCGAGGAGGATTTCCCAAGAACTACGACCAGCGGTTTCCTCTAGTTCATTGGGACCATATTGCTGCAATCGCTCTTCAATCTGTTGAGCACTCAGACCGATTTCTGGGTTGCTGCCCAACTGTGATAGCGTCTTCTCAACGTCTAGGGTATGCCATGCACTTGCCACGGGCAAAGAATTTGAACGACTAGATGAAGTCACGGGGCTTGCTTACTTGAACACGATACGCCCTCAATCATAATTCTTAAACACTCAACACTGATAGAGAATAGAGCAAGAGGGGCAGGGGGTGGTTCTTTTAAGGTGGCAGGTGTTAGGTATTAGGTGGTAGGGTGAGAGACTTGGCTTGCGTAGTGAGAATTTCCCCGAAATCCTCATCTTTTCAAGTCAACATCATAGATTTTCCCCTAAAATATACCACCTACGACCTAACACCAAGACCGAGGGTAGGGGCAGGGGGACAAGAGGAATTTGTAGAGGTTCTTCCTCACTAAAATTTCGGTTCCATACTTTCTCGCTTTGATTAAAGATCTCTTGCTCTTAACCCGGAAAGGTGGAGGAAGTTAGGTACTAAAACTGTTAAAGCTTTGGGAACGAGGCGAAATTTAGCGGGTGTTTGAGTCACAATTTCACCATCGGCGTTGATTGGGTAAGGTTTACGAGTGTAAATTTCAAATTCCTTGCCCTCTAGGGTAAGCACACCATGCCATTGGTCATGCGTACCCCTCCACATTGCTGGTAACCCGAAAACGATCTGCCACCAGTGTTGATAGTCTAGGCTGTACAAATCCAAGCGTTGGTCATCAATAGCCGCGTCATCGGCTACTGCCATGCCGCCACCATAATATCGACCGTTACCAACGGCGATTTGTAGAGTTTTGACACGAATGGATTTCTCACCCATACGAATTTCTGCCGAGAAGGGTCGGGCTTTCCAAATCGCTTGAATTGCTGCGATCGCATAAGCTAAAACTCCCCAAACGCGCTTGACTTCTTTGTTCAGTTGCTTGGTGATTTGAACGCTCAACCCTAGACTTGCAACATTAAAAAAGTGCTTATCATTGACTTTTCCGAGATCGATCCGTTGCGTGTAACCCGTGGCAATGACTTGGCAGGCTTCAGGTATAGCTTGGGGAATTGCCAGGGTGCGTGCCAGATCGTTTGCAGTTCCTAACGGGAGAATGCCCAAAGGTAGCTGAGTGTCTAGTAACCCCTCGATAGCTGCATTTAGAGTGCCATCGCCACCACCGATAATCACTAAGTCAACGCGATGGCGATAACGACGAATAATCTCCGGTAACTGCTGGGGTTTCTCGGTTGACTCTTCAAATAGCTCAAAGCCGAGGGCTTGTAACTGGCTGACTACCTGCTCAAGAGTTTGGTGTCCCCGCCGAGAGTGGCGATTCACCAGCAACAGCGCTCGCTGAGTCATGCCGCGCCTCATCTTTCAAGATTTCTTTTATACTCCCACAAAATCTTAGTAGAAATAGTCTACCAACTGGCAGATTGAACTAACCCCTCTAAAACTGATAGCGAACATTAAAGTAGAAACCCTCATCTTGGGCATTGTTACCCCGATCTTCAAGGTCAATTAAGGGATAGGCATAGTCGAGTCGGATGCTCAGTCGAGGTATTGGCTCCCAGATTATTCCCAAACCCAAACCTGCTAAAAAATTCTGTGAGGGTAATGGACGATTACGAGTGTCATTATTCCAGACAACACCAGCATCGAAAAAAGGAGCCACCTGAAAGACGGGAATACCCGCTTCGTTTCGCTCTAAAGCGATGCGGTCTTCGAGGGAGAATCGTACACCATTGTCACCTGCCCGGATGTTTTGCCGATAACCCCGCAAGGATTGACCGCCGCCAATGACAAATTGTTGGGAAGGCAATAGGCGATCAGGTGTTAGCTGGATATCGACTCCCGCGATTAAAAAGTTATTGTCACCGAGAACCTGTACGCGCTGCACCTGACCTAGCCAGCTAAAAAAGCCTCCATCGGGAACAGGTGGCGAATTAGTTGTGGCATCAAATAAGTCAACGCCGAAACTAAATAGCGATCGCAAAGACCAAGCCCCCTTGACATCGCGGCGCAAATAATCTTGTCCAAACTTAATCACATTGGTTGTGGTAAAGCCCTCAGCGTTAGCACCGGGACTAATCGGAAAGGGACCCGCTAGCGCTTTACTCTTCTGGTAACTAAAGCCCAAGGACAGGGCAAACTCTTCACGAGGGCTGCGGATAAGAGGCTGTTGGAAACTAATTTCATACAGCTGTGACTCTCCCTCAATATTAAAGAAGCTGAAATCAGACTCAACGACTTTATTCCAACTTAATGACGTTCTGAGTTGCACCGCACCATTCATGGCATTGACTGGCAACCGATAACTTAAGTCCAAATTATCAGCGCCACTCCTCGTTGTGTGGTAATAGGAGCCAGCAAGGGCATCGCCATTACCCGTGAGATTGCGATAGATGGCGTTGAGTCCTAATCGTTCCGAACCAACACTGGGCGGAGAGTAGTTATCAATACCAACACTGCCTTCAAAAGGGTTAGCTTCAACGACACGAACGATGAGAATGCTTTGCCCCAGACGGGTTCCTGCTCGTAGGCTGGCTTCTACATTCTCAAATAAAGGGTCAGCCCGTAGCAATCGCAATTGGTCTTCCAACTGAGCCGTATTCAGAGGCGTCTTAGCTCCTAACTGTACGCGGCGGCGAATGTAATTGGGCTTAACTCGACGCGCTCCCTCAATTTGAATGTCTTCTAAACTCCCCTCTAAAACCCTGATTTCCACAACGCCATTAGTAATTGCTTGGTCTACGAGAATCGCTCTAGAGGTGATATAACCCTGATTCAGATACAACTGGGTAATGGCATCTGCAACTTCTCTAAGTTGTTCCAGGGTAAGGGCACGTCCCTCAAAGGGTTGCACGATGGGATTGAGCTGATTGGGACCAAAGACGCTGCTACCACTAACCTGGATTTTTTGAACTTGAAACGTTGGTGAGTTGGATGGGGTTGAGGGTTGTGGAGTTGGAGAGGGTTGAACTGATGGTGTAGGGGTTGGAGGCGGTTGAATCGAGGGCTTATCCGGCGTGATCGGTGCTGGGGTTGGAGGCGGTTGCAGAAAGCGGTCTTGATTCGGGCGGTCTTGATTCGGGTTGGGTTGTAGATTTCCTGGGGGAACCAGAGGGGCTTGCGGGGGAACTGGAGGGGTCTGTGCTTGTAGGGATGGGGCGCAGCTAATTAGAGGGGCAGGGCAATGATTGTTCTCGATAGCGAGAGGATGAGATGAAATTGGGGCTTGAGACTCGACTTGTAGGCTCTTAGAATTTTCTCCAATTTCTGCGCGCTTGTAGTTCCCGGCAAGTAAAGCCGCTCCCTTAAAGACTAAGGGCTTTTGTAGTAGAGATGTCTTCTCTGGGGAGGAAGATGTGGAGGGAAGGAGATTTGCGTTGAATAAATTACCAGAGTTCAATACCAGTGCTGAATGATGTTCCGCAATAGTATCGCTCTTGTTGTCGTCTACACCTGGAAGTAAGGCAGTGCTTATGTAGGTTAGGGTTTTCCAAGTCTCTAGAGGAGGGGTGCCGTTTTTCTCTCCTTCCTTCTTGCTAAGGCGTAGTAAGGAGTCTTGTTCTAGCTCTTGCACCTTCAAAGCGGTTTTGAAAGAACCTCGTTCAACGAGTGCCGATGTTAGGGTTCGCGGGGTGGCGGGTTCGGAGCTTTCAGCCGCAATAGGAGTAGTAGACTCGGCTTTGTTAGCTTCAGCGCAAGGGTTGGGTTGGAGCCAGTAGTAGCGCGATGTAGTCCAAGGAGATGGGTTAGCCTCCAAGGAGCAAGGTTTTGCTGTTTTACCAGGGAACTGATTGCTAAAGAGCGGGTTCGTCTGTACCTCAATGGTCTTTGGTAAAGAGGCTAGAGTGGCGGCGCTAGCATTGTGGCTCTGCCAGGGTATTGCACCTGTGACATCGCTACAAATGACTCCTACACAAAAGGGTGCAAGTTGGCGAAACAGACTTTTTTTCCTTTTCGATCCGGCGATCGCAAATACTAAGCTTTTTCGGAACTTCTTTGCTAACACACTCTTAACTAAAACCTCACACCAAAGCAATGCCATCTTCAAGCGCATCGGAATTTCTTTTTCTCCTGGGAGCGATGTGTATTTACACAATTTAGGGTCTAACACCCCACTGTCGTCACGAGAAGTTATTCATTGTTTACGTTCTGGGAGTAAGAGTTTGGCACGGTAACGAGGTGGGTGTAATTAAACCTACCAGCTAAAGAAACAAGGATTTGCTTTTAACCTACCTATCATGGCATTACCAAGAGCTGAATGCTGGGTGAAAAAAAAGATTTTCCTTAGTTGCTGGCGTTTAGGGAGTTTCATACCATAGATTTTCTAATCGCCTCCGCCATGCCGCTAGTACCTGTTCGCGGGATTGAGCATTTTGCTCTAGGTCGCCCATGAGTCCTTCTCGATAGAACCGATCTAGGGTTTGGAGTGTTGCTTCAAGGGATTGCCCTTGCTGCTTTGCCGCCTGAATAATTTGACGAACGCGATCGTCAACAAGCTGGTCGAAGCTATTCGATAGACCTCGCTGACGTAGAGATACTAGTCGTGCGATCGCCGCTGAAAAGTCCTCAGGGTCAAGGGTTTCGCGGTTGTGTTGGAAGACACCCCACAAAACATTTTGATTCAGAGCGTAACGGGTTTCTTGAGTATCATCAAAATTCGCTTCTAGTAGCTGTTCGACAAAGGGTTGAGCGTCTTGAGCGGGTGCGATGGGAATTAAAACTCGCAGCCATGACTGGTCTTCTGAAAGTAGTACTAAAAGACGTAGCTGAGGGGTTTCTACCTGCCACGCACTAGGTTCTGTCATTTGAACAGCTGCTGCACCAAATAGTTCTGTGAGCTTATTGGCAATTTCTTCAGGTTTCATAGTTCTCGAAAAAAAATCCCCCGGTTACTGTCGGGGGAGTTCAAAATAGTAACGTAATTAAATGGCTTTGCTTTGTTCAGTTTGGAATTCTTAGTAGAGAGGGTTTAACCTTGCTGGTTAGCTAAAAGGTCTCGTTGTACTTCAAGAACTCTGAATGCTAAGGCTTTGAAATTCTTTACTCAGCACTCAGCACTCTAAACGAGCCATTCTTGAACAGCTTCTTCTTTGGTGTTGGTGTTGCGCGATGGCGTCTCGCGATTGAATTTCATGTGGATTGAGCGTGTCTGCTCCCCATCGGCGGCTACTGCCATGATTGGGTAGTCAATTAGACCATCCTGGAAGGACATCTGGAAGCGGAAGGTTCCATCGGGGTTCAGTTTGATCGGACGACCGCCAATGGTTACGTTGGCATCAGGTTCAGTAGCACCATAGACAATCAACTCAGCATCCGCAACTAACCAGAATTGGCGCGGACGAATTGGAGGCATGGAAGCAGAGAAGCCAACGCCAGACATCCCAACGCCGGACATGGTCAAACCCGACATGGTTGGTACAGCCCACATCCCAACGCCGGAGGGGAAGACATAGGAGCTGATTGCTTGCTCGTGAACTGGAGCTTGCTGCATGGAACCGTACAAGGAACCCGCCACTCGTTGAGCTTCGGCTGATTGTGCCATGCCAAAGATTTGGTCGTAGATGGGGTTGCCTGCTGCATCTGTTGTACCTGTGCTGCCACCCGCTGCAACGCCATAGGATTTCTTGCTGGGGGGAACCAGTTCGACGAAGGTCTTAGCCCTTAGGTCTTCTTCCCAACTAACGGTGATGAATTGGTCTTCAATCCAGTCGGAGGGGTAGACGGGAGGAACGCGGACGGGAGCGGAACGGGCAAGAATTAGCCAGCGACCATCGGGGCAACGGTAGCCGATATCCACAACATAATCGCGATCGCTGACTGGCATGGGCAAGTACCATTCCCGTGCTAGCTCGTCGCAAGGATATTCCTGGATGCTGTGGGGGCTTTGGTATTCAAGAGTGATGTCGGTGACATCGTAAATCCGCAGTGCTAGCTGTTGTCCTCCCTGACGGCGCAAATCTTCTTTATGCTCGTTGGGGATATCCCAATAGGTGTAAGCCCATTGCGGGTCGCGGGGCATCAGGACAATCCGGCTTTCACCGTAGCCGGCGGGTAAATCTGATAGCCCCTCATCGACTGATGCGAGCGTGCCTCCGGTGCGGTCGTCCTGACCTAGTTCAAACTTCGCTGCTTCCACTTCTGGTTGTGCCTCCACGGTGCGAGATGGACTGATTGAGATACTTGTGCGTTGTACTTTTTGAATTTCTGCCAGTAACTGCGACTTGCGCATCCGGCTGTAACGAGAGACTGAGTATTCGCTAGCAACTCGACGCAGTTGCCGCAGTGTCATCTCTTCTAGGGGTGGGCGTTCTTTTGCCATGATGTAATGCTCTCCAATAATTAGGACGGCAGGTAGGTCACTTCTGATGAATCAAAAGTTTCGGTTGTCATGAAACATATCCAAGCTTTGAAATTCACTTACCTTTCGGCTTTAGTTAATCATTGGTTTTGATGATTCTTCAGCCTGCGAACAGCTTTGTACTGTCCTTTAAACAAGGCTCTGAAAGAATTCAGTAGAGTTCCGAGCGATCGCCAGGTTAGTCATCATTCGTACAGGTTTCTGGAGTCAAGCCAGCCGCCGTCGATCTTAGAAATCCTAAAAATCAGTATTTCTTCGGGATCGCTTTCTTTAATCTATGTAACAGAACAGCCTGGGATCGGGTCAAGGGGGTTTATGAACCGATTTCTGGAGAATTGACGAATTTACAGGCAAGCTGGGGATCGCAATGTCAGCTTTTCTTGACATTTTAAGTGGGCTGGGATCGGATTTATTCAAGGTTCCAAGATGACAGTAGTTATAGC
>DATNQT010000136.1:0-2859 GCA_036703885.1 Candidatus Sericytochromatia bacterium | reverse complement strand
GGGAGGCATTCCTTTATATACAGCCGGTCCCGCAGCAGGTTTGTTCTTTGGGGGTGGCTTTACCCAACTGATGCCTCAGATTATCGGAATTCTCTCAGTAGGAGGAATAACCGTTCTTCTTAGCACCATCTTTTGGTTGGTTCTCAAGTCAACCCTTGGCATCCGTGTGACTCCAGAAGAGGAAATGGAAGGTTTAGATATTAGCGAACATGGGATGGAAGCCTATCATGGGTTCCGAAAGGAAGCCGATGCAAACAGCGTGCCTGGTATGTCTGGTGGTGCTGGCAGTGTGTTTAAATAGCTGGATTTGGTAACGGTCAATACCAGTAGTTACCTTGACAATAAAACGTCTTCTGTATTCAGAAAGCCATCCTTAACCGATTGGTGAAAGGAATGGCTTTCTAGTTATAGCAGTCGCCAAGGCGATTAGGATAAAGCTAAATACTGAAACCAAGATCCGTCAACCTTTTCCATAAAAGCCTTCTGCCCTCTGCCCTCTGCCTTTTGCTATAAAGGACACTTTTCGCTAATGTGCAACAGTTCACCTTTGTCTAGCGATGAGGTTCCATATTCCATATTCTTTCTAAAGTTTCAATCTGCTGAAGTAGGATGGCGGCTCGATGAAGGCGATGCTTTCTATACTGAAGCCCGATCAAGATATAGCTGATGAACACGAAGGTGACGACAAATCCGCCAAGGGTGTTACTAACGCGATCGCTTTCTTGTGCTGAATTGGCTTTGCTCTGCTGAGTTGGCTGTGAAGCTGCTGTAGTGGGAAAAGATGCCGTTTTCTCAGAGGCTTGACCCTGAGTGCCTATACTACCAGCAGTTCTACTTAGATCGACATCAAACATCAAAGGCTGTGGCTCTGTTAGGTTGGTCTGAAACTCAACGCTTTGACCAAAAGCTTTTGGCACTGATACCAGTAATACCGAGGTCGCTAAAGAGACGGTTAAAAGATTAAAAAATTTACTTTTCATAGCGGCTTGAAACTAAATTTTGCTTGAAGACAGGAAAATACGCGACAAATGTGCGCTACAGGCGTATCTGCATAGACCTAAAACCTTTTTTGGATTCGTGGCTACACATAAAAAATATATATTCTGTAGCTTACGCTACTATTCTAATCGCTCCTTCTAGAGATGCATCCTTGAAAGTTGACTTTATTCCTCTAGCGATACCGAAATTAGGGGATAGATCCCTCCGTCAAATTACAGACAGTGACTAAAATGCAAGTTGTACAAGTCCGACAGAATCATATTTCGGGACTAGACAAAGCTTGTCGGGAAGTTGTGAAGAGACCCTCAGCCTTATTACTTTAGTTGTTTAACAATTTATTGCTGTGTGGCTATATGTAATTTCTGATACAGAATTCCCGATGCGGTAATTGGTGCAATCAGATACATTTCCTCGATTTGTGGTTGTGTTCAAGGATTCAAAAAGAGTAAAGTATCTGCCCCACATGAGTTATGAAGATGCACTCAAGGAAAAAGTCCCAGGAATTGAAGCTAAAGTCTGTGTCCACTCACTCAAAAAGCTTTCTCAAATTGTCTCAACCTTTAAACCGAGAAAAAGTCTCCTGCCTTTTTGCTCACTGAGTTAAGGGCGGGCGGAGTTTTTTTATACAAGTGGGTATAGTAGTCAATTAATGTTTGTTTCACAAACAGGCTCTTAGATACAAAGGCAAAAGAATTCAACGCCACTTTTGATGCTCGCCAACAAGGCAGCATTATCTGTCACTTTGCTCTTTAGGCTCTAGAATGTATGATACAGATTTTCATAAGCGTAGCAGCCCTTTTAGGTGGTCTCTCTGTCGCAGGGGGTGCATTTGCTTCCCATGCTTTGAGGGAAAAGCTCAGTGAACGGGCTATTGAAATCTTTGAAACTGGCGCACGTTATCAGATGTACCATGCCCTAGCACTGCTACTGGTAGCACTACTGTTAAGTCGTGCTGAGGCTGCACAATCAATATTGATGGCATCTGGAATTGCCTTTATTGTGGGCGTTGTGATGTTTTCAGGCAGCCTGTACACCCTGAGTCTCACCAATATCAAATGGTTAGGAGCAATTGCTCCACTGGGAGGATCAGCTTTTATTGTAGGTTGGAGCTGTTTGGCGGTGGCTGCTTGGAGTTTTAAGTAGCCGTTATGAACTGTTTACCCCAGAATGCCTAAAAATGCTTATTCATTCAGGCAGTGATTCCTGCCCACTCCAGGGACTGATTACTAGTGATCTCCAATCGAATCGGGTTGGCTGCCCAACTCTTAAAATCAGGCGCTAGTCGAATCAGCTTATTGAGAATCTCATCGTTGATCCACAACACCAGGGGAAAGGGAAACTGTTTACGAAACTCATCCCGCACCAGATTTGTCGAACTTAAGACTTGCTCGATTGCCACAACTGACTCTATCCCAAAGACCATCAAGGCTGATGGCGGTGGTTCTTCAATGGCTGTCAGTATGGTTGTAAATAGCGTGTTGACTGAGGGATGCAAAGTAAGTTCCTGAATTTGGAATGAGGAGACCTCTTGCAGTTGGTTTACCACTTGCCGTCGTAAGGCTGGTTGATTGCAAGATACTAGAATCAGTGAAAACTGACCCTGAGACATCGCGATCGCTCTCTCCAGCCTTCTGAGCGATCGTTTGTTGCTTGCTGCCAAATCTTCTGAATCAGACTGCTTAGTCATATCAAGATACCAACTCGTGTTGTAACTGTATTTTTCAATAACAAATTTCTTCTGACTTCGTAACATCGGGTGATTTTTGACATCCGCTGATATTAGGACACTCTCGCTTCGTCTAAAAATCCGCGTTTTCTTAATAAAACTTAATTTTACTCATACATCCAAATATATAACAG
>DATNQT010000135.1:0-3512 GCA_036703885.1 Candidatus Sericytochromatia bacterium | reverse complement strand
CGCAGCATTCCAGTCTCTATCCAAGACAAACCCACACCCGCAAGCGTGAGTTCTCATTGATAGAGATTTCTTCACTACCGCACCACAGTTAGAGCATGCACCAGAGGTATAGGCAGGGTTTACCGCGACGGTTATTCTGCCAAACTTGACTCCGAAATACTCTAGCCATTTCCTGAACTGATACCAACCCGCATCATTAATCGACTTAGCGAGACAGTGATTCTTTGCTAAGTTCTTAATCCTCAAATCTTCATAGGCGACTAAATCGTCGTTAGATTGGATTACGCAACGCGCTACTCTCTTGGCGTGTTGCAACACGATTGCCTACTTATTTTGAGGTGTACTCGCCCTAGTCGATTAATGGCTTTCTTGCGATTGGTAGAGCCTTTTTTCTTACCAGAAACACGGCGTTGCCTAAACTTCAGCAGCTTCTCGCCTGTTCGATAAAACTTAGGGTTAGGCTCGGCGTGACCGTTGGAATCGGTATAAAACTCTTTGAGTCCCACGTCTAAACCAATGGTCTTCCCTGTCGGCTCTGCCTCTACTTTGTTGTCCGCACTGATTAGGAATTGAACATAGTATCCGTCAGCACGACGCACTAACCTAACTCGTTTTATCTGATCGAGTTGGTAGAAGTTTAAGTCCCACGTTCCCTTGAGTTTGAGCTTGCCAATTCCCTTCTTGTCGGTGAAGGTTATTTGCTTTCGGTTAGGAGAAAGTTTCCAGCCAGAGGTCTTGTACTCGACCGAACGACAGTTTTTATTGAACTGCGGATACCCTTTCTTTCCAGGAATAGCCTTTCTACAATTCTCGTAAAACCGAGCAATTGAGGAGTAGGCTCTCTCAACCGAAGCTTGGCAAGCATGAGAGTTCAAGGCGTTGACAAAGGGAAACTCAGCTCTTAATGCCGTGTTGTGACGATACAACTCTTTCTGCCCTACACCTCGGTTGTCCATCCAAAAACGGATGCACTTATTCCGAACGAATTGAGCAGTTTTGATTGCCTCGTCTATCGCTGCGTATTGAGTTGTTTTCCCTTTAGCCTTGAACTCTAAAACACACATTTTACGTGAAAAACTTCTACATCAAAATTGTAGCACAAACAAGAGAAAGCCGGCCACTGAAGAAGGGGCTTGAATCCCATTAATTTTGGTCAAACTAATGGAGGCGGATTGCGATCTGATAAATCGCCTCGTGCCGATTCCAGAGAACCATCCATTATATTCCAATCAATGTCATCATCAGGAAAGAGCTATAATTGCCCGTGTGATACGTTGGATTGCCTGCGATTGTGATAAGAAAGTGCGAATCGTTGGCTAGAAACTAAAGCCTGAAAGGGTTTGGAGGATTAGCCGCCAGGTAGAGAACCTTGACAACTGAATGACCATGTAGGTGAGAAATAGTATCCTAGAACCCTCAAATCCTACCCCGCAGGTGCAGCGGTGAAAGCATCACCCCTACGGTAGCGAATAGTCATCAATCCGTAAAGCGGGGTGAAAAGGTGTGATTACTGACAGCCTAAGTTGGTAAAGCATTGAGCAAAGTACCCATGAGTAAAGCCCCGGCTTGAAGATGCAACTGAATCGTCGTTACACAAAACCAGCGAAATAAGGCTTAATGCGCTGGAGCCAAAAGGCAAAGGATAAGGAGTTGGCAAGTTTTCTATTGACCAACAAGCACGGACAATAAACCCGGCGAACAGCATCATTCTAAAGGTACACAGTATGGTCATTCGGAACGAGATAACCTCTCGTCTGCTCTTAGGTGGTCGAATACCTGAGTAGGTGCTAACCGTATGCAGCGAGTAGGAGAGATTAAGTCAGAAGCGAATGTCTGGGGTAATGCCCAGAATATGCAAACAGACTTACGATGATTTGGAAGATAAAGTCTCAAATAGTGAGTATATATGTCTAATACACAGTCTAAAAAACTGATGGTGGAATGGCACAAAATTAACTGGCGTAAGCTAGAGCGTAATGTGTACAAGCTCCAGAAGAGAATTTATCAAGCCTCTATTCGTGGTGATGTAAAAGCATGGAGCAGACTCCAAAAGACGCTGATGAAGTCTTGGTCAGCAAGAGCCTTATCGGTTCGTAGAATTACCCAGGATAACCAGGGGAAAAAAACGGCGGGTGTAGATGGCGTTAAATCGCTGACTCCAAAGCAACGTTTAGACCTGACTCAAAAATTAAACCTGGGGTCAAAGGTTAGTCCAACTAGGAGGGTATGGATTCCTAAGCCTGGAACGGAAGAGAAGCGACCTTTGGGTATACCTACAATGGAAGACCGAGCCTTGCAAGCACTTGTCAAGCTGGCACTAGAGCCAGAATGGGAAGCGCGATTTGAACCTAACTCATACGGGTTCAGACCCGGACGCTCATGCCAGGATGCGATAGAGCAAATATTCACGGTAATTAGTCAGAAATCTAAATACGTGCTAGATGCTGACATTGCCAAGTGTTTCGACCGCATCGACCATGAAGCACTGCTCAAAAAATTAAATACATTCCCCACCATCTGCCGACAAGTTCGAGCCTGGTTAAAAGCGGGAGTGATGGATGATAAGCAGTTGTTTCCAACATCTGAGGGTACGCCACAGGGCGGAGTAATTTCTCCACTACTGGCAAATATTGCCCTCCACGGGATGGAAGAACGAATTAAAAAGTATGCTGATACTTTGCCCACCCGAAGTGGTCATGGTAAGCGGGACAACCGTAAAAGCCTAAGTCTAATTCGTTATGCCGATGACTTCGTTATTCTTCACGAAGATATAACCGTTGTCCAAAGATGTAAAGAGATAATCTCTGAATGGTTACAAGGCATGGGTTTAGAACTAAAACCCAGCAAAACGAGACTTACTCACACTCTCAACCAGTATGAGCAAGAAAAACCAGGGTTCGATTTCCTTGGTTTTAGGATACAACAATTCACTGTTGGAAAGTATCATTCTAATCAGGGTTTTAAAACAATCATCACCCCAAGTAAGCATTCGCAAAAGGTACATTACGATCAAATCGCTAGTGTTATCGAAGCCCATAAGGCAGCACCGCAAGTGGCGCTAATCAACCATCTAAACCCAATCATTAGGGGATGGGCAAACTACTATGCGACTGTGGTAAGTAAGGTGACTTACTCAGATATCGATAACCTCACGTACCAAAAGTTAAGCGCTTGGGCAAAACGCCGCCACCCAAAAAAGAGCAGGGAATGGGTGTCAAACAAATATTGGCATTCCATAGGCGGTGATAACTGGGTATTCGCAACGAAAAAGGATGGATTAACCCCATTTCGATTACTTGACCATGCCGACACCCCAATAGTGCGTCATGTGAAAGTTAAAGGCGAATCGTCACCATACGACGGAAACCTAGTTTAACGTCAGTACGGGTTAAGAAAAAAGCTGAAGTCCTTGCCCAGTAAGGCTTAAAGCCGATTCATCTGACCGGGAATAGGAAAAGGAGGGGGATAATGCTGAAAATCTCAAAAAAACTATTCATTCAGCCCCCCTTCCT
>DATNQT010000134.1:0-6208 GCA_036703885.1 Candidatus Sericytochromatia bacterium | reverse complement strand
ATGAAGTCCTTGCGCCAATTCTGAAGTATTACTTTCGCGCCGAATTACACCAAGTTGAAAATCTGCCCCAGACTGAACCGCTGATTGTAGCAATGAACCATGCTGGGATGTGTTTTCCGTGGGACTTCATTGGACTGGCTTATCTCCTCAGCCAAGCGCGAGGCTGGGTTGTGAAACCGCTAGCTGGAGTTTCCTTATTTGAGCATCCGTGGGTTCTTTGGTGGCTGCCACCTGGATGGTCGCAGGTTTTGGGTGGCATTCCGTCTCAAACTAAGGACTTTGAAGCGGCAGTTGCCCAAAAAACAACTGTCCTTTATGCTCCAGAGGGTTTACGGGGTCCGGGGAAAGGCTTCTTCAAGCGCTATCAGCTAGAAACCTTCCATCCCAGTTTTATGGAATTAAGCGATCGCTATTGCATTCCAATTTTGCCAGTAGCTTGCATCGGCAATGAATTCTTACATCCTTTGACGATTAATCTCAAGAAACTGGCAAAACGGTTTTACCTACCTTTTTTACCCATCTCCCCTTTGATGCCTATTTTCATTCTCTTTCCATCAATGGGCGTTTGGGCAATGAGAAGCCGCCTACGTTATCACATTCAGCCACTTTATCAACCTGGAACGGAAGCGGAGCTAGTGCAAATAGAAAGGACTAGCTCAGGTGAACTGCGATCGGCACTTCTTCGTCCTGCTTCCCTAACGCGATCGCTGGCTTACCGAGAGGCACAACAACTGCGAGAAAAATTGCAAAGTACAATTACTCAATTATCAAGTAAGTGAGGACACTTGGGGTAAGTCAGAGTTTTGATTCAGACTACTCATGTTGCTGGGGTCGATCTCCCCGGTAGTCAGGAAGCGGAAGGTTTCCTGATAAAGACTCTGCCAAAAGCGATTAGTCATTCCCTGGCTAATCGTAGTCGGGTCTACCAGTGGGTGGGGTACTAAGTCAGATTTAGGATAGACATAACAGCGATGTCCTTTACTCTTACCACCGATCGCTTTGAAAAAGTCTTTGTTAGTATCCACACTGGCGGCATCTTCATTTTCAGTCAGAGGCATGAACGTGGGAACATTCTGTAGGGTGCTGATGTTTTGACGTTGGCGAACAAACGCACCAAAACGAGCCGCTGCTGTAAACGCTCCGACGGGAAAACGTAAAGAAGGGTCCCAACCTGTTTCGCTGATATCGAGGGGACCTGCTAATTCAATATATTGCTCTCGCTGTGGATCGTAAATTTTCAGTAGTGGTGCGTAGGCAACTACTCGCTTGATGCGTTTGGGTTGGTCTGCTGCTAATGCCAGTGCCACAGCACCACCCACTGATAAACCAATAGTATAGATGGGTCCAGGCATTGCCTCTAGTTCTGCCAGACGCGATCGCGCATCGCTCAAGTAATTCATGTGCGTCGAGTCAAAATAGCGATCGAAGTTCGGGTCATTATCGCGTTCAGCAGCTGCCACAATATCCAACAGACGCGGCTCAATCAATAGCAACCGGCTAATCAATCCAGCTTGCTGGATGTAGCTAGGGCGTTGAAATTTACTCGGATCGTCTGGTAAATTAGCGATGTAATTCTGTAATACTGGGTCTTGCTGTATTTTTGCCCGCAAGGGTTTCAAGATTTCAGGTTTGAGATCGACTTGAGGCCAAAATTCATGGGGTGGAATAAAAGCATGACCTGCCAACGTCGCCTGATAAAAATTAAACCCATTCTGGTATAAGTAGTCCGCTAGACGCCACATTTGACCGGGTTGACCACTGAAGCCGTGGAAGATGAGAACTGTCCCCCGGATTGATTGTCCTGCCTCGTGGAACCGATAGTATGGGTAAGCACCCGCTCTATGGTTTGGATTGGCATCAATACTTTGAATATAAGCCTCAATCTTCTGTCGAGTCTGGGTAAGTTGGTCGTTAGTGGGGGTTAAAGGCGTTGTCACGGTGGTACTCATGATGCGTTTACTCCTGGTTCACGGTAGTTTTAGCTGCAAGTGTCGATCTACCCTCATGTTCTTCAACCTGCGGCTCTGATACTCCGGATAATAAAATAACTATTAAAAACATTTTTAGAATATGGGTTCGTCAAAATCAAAAAATCAGTCGTCCAACTCCAATCGCGTTGTTTATAGTGAGTTTGGTCCTGGCAGCAAGCCTGCTGCTGTTGAACGAGCGGTTCAAGAACTTCCTCCCAATCAGCAAAATTTGAGAGTACAAGCGTCTCGGAAGGGACGTAAGGGAAAAACGGTAACAGTTATTAGTGGTTTTCAAACTAAAACTGAAACGTTAACCGAGTTACTAAAACAGCTAAAAAATCAGTGTGGTACTGGTGGCACAGTTAAGGATGATACGCTGGAAATTCAAGGCGATCACACCCAAAAGCTGGTTGAAATGCTGATTCAGCTAGGCTACAAGGCGAAAATTAGTGGGGGTTAATTGATAGCCGTTTTCACATGGAGAATTTACAGCGATAGGTAGGAAGGTTAGCAGGAGTCACTTCTGGAGAGAGGCTTTAAAGCGCATCTTCACCGAGCAACTTTACTAGTGGGGTGCATTAATAACGCATCCTAGATTCATTGTGGTAGTCTCATGAATAGAATTTCATATGAAATTCTATTCATGTCGTGGGTTGTGTAGGGAATCATAAACATGAAAAGCCTATCACCTCAATCGTTCTGCGCCAATCGGCTGAAGGTCTTAGCGGATACTACTCGTTTAGCTGTTCTACAAATCCTGATGGATGGACCAAGACACGTTGGTGACCTGAATGCCGTTTTGGGTATAGAGCAAAGTTTGCTTTCTCACCATTTGAAAGTCCTCCGCAAAGAGGGGTTTGTAGAAGCTACTCGTGATGGGAAGGCAGTACTCTATCGTCTTGCTCCTGATGTCGGAACTAGTGCTGGTCAAGCGATTGATCTCGGCTGTTGTCTGTTGTCTTTTGACTCGAAATAATCAAAGTTTCAGAGCAACTAGATTAAGCAATGGAGTATTTATTTTTGAAGATTAAAGTTTGAATCGGAGTGAAGCAACCGTGATGAATTTCCCAAAAATTCAAGTAAAAGGCTGGTTTAAAGGCATTATTCTCGGAGCATTGGCTCTGATGATAGTGGTTGCCTGTCGTAGCCAACCAACGGTTGAAACGCCCCAAAATAAAGCGGGTGATTCTACTGCTAAATTGACTCAGCTAAAGTTTGGGGTTGGTCCCTATTTTCCTACTCCAGGTGAGAACCGCAAGCAGTTTGAGCCACTGTTTAACGATTTAGCCAAACAAGTGAATCTCCCGGCTAAGGTTACGGTGACGGACGACTGGGTGGGTATTTCTGAAGCGTTGCGCTCTGGGACTCTGGATGCGGCTTGGTTGGGTCCGTGGGGATATGTTCTTGCCAATCACAATGAGCCATCGATTAAGGCGATCGCAACTGTGAAATACAAGGACAAGCCGACTTACAATGCTGTACTGATGGCTCGTGCGGATGCCCCGTTTAAAACCCTGGATGAAGCCATAGCCCAAAGTCAGAACGGAAAAAAGCTGAAATTAAGCCTTGCTGATGTTGGTTCAACCTCCGGCTGGCTGGTTCCTCAATCGGAATTCAAGCGACGTAACCTCGACCCGAAAACCGTCTTCGACTACAGTGAGGGAGCCAGTCATGCCGCTCAAGCGATCGCGGTAATTAGCGGACAAGTCGATATCGCCTCTGACTACGATCGCAACTTGGACGTATTGACGGAAACAGGCAAGATAGATAAGTCAAAAATTAAGATTATCTGGCAATCTCAGCCCCTGCCCAATGATCCAATTGCTATACGGGGCGGATTGCCAGAGGATATCAAAACGAAACTACAGCAATCGCTCGTGAATCTTTCACCAGAGCAGGCTAAACAGTTTTTGCCAAAAAACTATACGGGGTTTGTAACCTCCGATGGCAGCAACTATGCACCGATTCAGGCGGCGGGTAAATCGGTAGGCAAGTTGAAGTCAGGAACCCCACGGCTATAAGCCGGGGGCTTGAATAAAGCCCACACCTGACCAGAAGACCAGTTTTATCTGGTAGCCGTTATTAGGAAGAGTTTAAGTTCTCACCTGGGGATGCGTGCCAGTTCCAAGCTCTGAAACCTCAGCATTAAACAGGTCTACAAGGGTTAAGCCAGTGTGTTGAGGAAAGTACCGCCTAATAACAACTTCGAGGCAAACGTTACGAGTTTTCAGGAGAGACGCAACAATGTCTAATCTTGTTTTCGTTCTAGACACTAATAGAAAACCACTCAATCCGTGTACACCAGGGGTTGCTAGAGGTTTACTCAAAGCCGCAAAAGCTAAAGTTTTCAGGAGGTTTCCGTTTACGATTATTCTGAACAAAAGTGTTGATACCGACCCTCAGCCCATGCAGCTAAAACTAGATCCTGGGTCTCAGGTGACAGGAATAGCCTTAGTGCAAAGAGAAAAGGTTGTTTGGGCAGCAGAGCTTACTCATCGAGGGCAACAGATTAAAAATGCTCTTGAGTCGAGGAGAGCTTTGAGAAGAAGTCGCAGAAACCGCAAAACGCCCTATCGTCAGCCTCGGTTTCTGAACCGGACTCGACCTAATGGCTGGCTTGCTCCAAGTCTTCTTCATCGAGTTGAAACCACATTAACTTGGGTCAATCGACTTAGACGATATGCTCCGATTGCAGGCATTTCTCAAGAGTTGGTGCGGTTCGACACTCAGCAATTAGACAACCCAGAGATATCGGGAATCGAGTACCGGCAGGGAACTTTATTTGGCTACGAAGTTCGTGAGTATCTACTCAACAAGTGGGAGAGAAAATGTGCTTATTGTGGTGCAGAGCATACAGCGCTACAAGTTGAGCATATTTATCCCAGAACAAAAGGTGGAAGCAACAGAATTTCTAACCTAACCCTTGCTTGTGAACCCTGCAATATCAAGAAAGGAACTCAAGATATTGAAGTTTTCCTCAAGAAAAAACCTGATGTCTTAAAACGGATTTTGGCACAAGCCAAACGACCCTTGAAAGACGCAGCAGCCGTCAACTCTACCCGATGGGCTTTGTTGAATCGGCTCAAGGAAATCAGGTTGCCTGTCTCAACAGGTAGTGGCGGGAAAACTAAGTACAATCGCATTCGTTTGGAGTTACCTAAGCGGCACTATATCGACGCGGCGTGTGTTGGTGACGTTGGAGAATTAGAAATTGCAACGAATCAACCATTGCTCATCAAAGCTACAGGGCATGGCACTCGTCAAATGTGTCGCACAGATAAATTTGGGTTTCCGAGTCGGCACGTCCCCAGGGATAAGTTTGTCAAAGGTTTTCAGACTGGTGACATTGTTTCATCAGTCGTTACCTCTGGAAAAAAGGTTGGAACTTATGTGGGTCGTGTAGCCGTGCGAACAACGGGCAGTTTCAACATTTCAACAGCTAATGGATTGATTCAAGGCATTAGCCACAAATATTGCAGCTTAGTACACCGGAAAGATGGATACCAATACTGCTTCTAACCAGGAAGCCTTGTCCGGCTGCTGTTTATGTAAGGGGAAAAACTCCTCCCCATACATAAATGACAGGGGTATCCGTTTTTCCCCTTACCAACCCCTATTTTTCGATGACAAAGCGATCGCACTCGTCAGTGACTCCGAATCAGATAGGACTTACGCAAATACCTTTGTTTTGCCCCCCCAGCCCCCCAAATCTGGGGGGAGTTAGATCTTATTCTCCCCAAGTTTGGGGGGTTAGGGGGGCGAGTGCGTAAGTCCGATAAGAGTGACTTAGCAAAGCTTGAGGCGATTTTACAAGCACAACGGAGGCGGGGTGGACTCTGGCACATCCTGCGGCAAGGGTTTTGGGGACTGCTAATAGTGGCGGTGTTGGTGGCTAGCCTCCGCACCGCAGAAGTCTCTCCTCAGGAATTCTTCAAAGGGCTACCTCGTCTGGGTGACTGGCTTAGAAGGCTTTGGCCGCCTGACTTTACGGAATTACCGTCCTTTATGGAGGCGATTTGGGAAACGTTGGCGATCGCAATTGTGGGTACGGGTGCAGCCATTGTAGTAGCCGTTCCTCTGGCAATCTTGGTTGCCCGGAACATTACCCCCTTAGCAGGGTTAGCAACACTCTTGCGAGGGTTCTCCAATATTTTACGGGGAATTGATACAGCGATTTTTGCCCTAGTTTTTGTCTCAATTGTCGGCTTAGGCCCATTTGCCGGGGTATTGGGAGTTGC
>DATNQT010000133.1:0-11883 GCA_036703885.1 Candidatus Sericytochromatia bacterium | reverse complement strand
TGTCAAGATCGACAGATAAATTCTTAGGTGTGTGACTCCAATGTTAGGCAAGCTACTTGACAGGCGTTACCAAGTAACTCAAGTCCTCGGCGCTGGAGGATTTGGTAGAACGTACCTGGCACAAGATACTCGGCGTCCCGGCAACCCAACCTGTGTTGTCAAACAACTTAAACCCGTCAGTAGCGAACCTGGCTTTTTGGAAACGGCGCGACGCCTGTTCACCAGTGAAGCAGAAACTCTGGAACAGTTGGGAAACCACGATCAAATTACCCGACTTCTTGCGTACTTTGAAGAAGATCAAGAGTTTTACCTGGTACAAGAATTCATCGAAGGACATACCCTTACTCAAGAGTTGCAACCCGGTCAACGGTGGGAAGAAAGCCGAGTTATTACTTTGCTGGGCGAAGTCTTGAGCATTTTAGAATTTGTCCATCACCACGGCGTGATTCATCGCGATATCAAGCCTGATAACCTGATTCGGCGCAACTCCGACGGTAAATTAGTTTTGGTAGACTTTGGCGCTGTTAAGCAAATCCGCACTCAGCTAGCTAGCGCTTATGGACAGGCGAGTAATACGATCGCAGTTGGTACTCCCGGCTATATGGCAAGCGAACAGGCGCGAGGTCAGCCTCGTCCTAGTAGTGATATCTATGCGCTGGGTATTGTTGGTATTCAAGCTCTGACAGGTTTGATGCCGATGCAGATGCAGGAAGACCTCAGCACGGGTGAAATCCTTTGGGAACACTTAGTACCCGTTAGTAGAGGGCTGGCAAATGTTCTGACGAGGATGGTTCGGTATCACTTCAAAGACCGTTACCAGTCGGCGACGGAAGCGTTACAGGCACTGCAACACCTCAATGCAGCTTACGTCTCCACGCCCCAACCTACTGTTCCTATATACCCAGGTGTAAATAATTTCCCAGCGTCTGGACCGCGATTGACACAACCGACCTATGCCGTGCCATCGCCAGAACCTCGTAGTATACCTGTAACACCTACTCCTACCCCTAGACAATCCAGCGCTTCCCAAGCCAGTTATGCTTCTCCTTCTACCTCTAGCAATCTGGTTCCGGTGATTGTAAGTTTAGCGATCGCATCTATAGCGGCATTCGGAATGGCTTTCGCAGCACGCCAAGGCTCGTTTGCTGGCATCTTTGGTGGCGATCGCAATAAGAGTGAGCTAGTAGGTTCCTCAAAGGGAAGTTGTACCGTGGCGACTGGGGTGTTGAATGTTCGTTCAGGTCCAGGAGTGAACAACCGTGTTAAGGACACGGTTGAACAAGGGAGAAGTCTTTCTCTGACGGGAACTGGAAAAAATGGTTGGGTAGAGATTAGCTCACCCGTGAAAGGCTGGGTTTATAACGATAAAAAGTATATCGACTGTGACTCCACCAATCAACCACCTGTCGAGGCGAAAGCCACTCCCATACCTGTTGAGATTCCTAAGCCGAAAAAAGCTCCAGTTGCCCCTAAGCCAAAACCACCCGCAGATAATGGCTCAGATACATTAGCAAAAGCTGATGAGCAGTATCAAAACGGAGACATAGAAGGTGCGATCGCCCAAGCTAAAGACCTTATCGCTAGTGGTTCGGCTTCTGCAAAAGACGCTCAGGCAAAAATTACTCAATGGCAGCAGGAATGGACAGATGCTAAAACGAAATATGATCGCGTTCAAAAAGCACTCGATGAAGGTCGGTGGGATGAGGTGATTCGTGCTACGGCAGATCCGAAGCTTCTAGAGCAAAGTTATTGGCGAGACAAGGTTAGTCAATTAATTGAAGAAGCTAAGAAACGGAAAGCGGAAGCGGAAGCAAGTATTGAGCAACCAACTGCTCCGCCAGAAAAGCCGCAACCAGAAAAGCCGAAATCAAAACCCACTGAATCTGTCAAACCATCACCCGCAGCAACACCTCCCTCACCAGGGGAAGTTCCTGCATCGCCATAAGATTCTCTCAGTAGGTGGTGGTCTAGTGATTACTAGAGGAGTTTTAGAGACTTTACTAGCCACCTTACTCTTCGGGAGGTCTGGATGGATAAAACAGAAAAACAAAAGATGCTAGCAGGTGAGCTATATCGCTCGACCGATCCAGAGTTAGTAGCCCAACGCTATGAAGCGCGTCGTTTGACTCGCCTCTATAACTCTACGACAGAGCAAGAGACTGGAAGGCGATCGCAAATTCTTATGGAGTTATTCGCCTCAGTTGGTTCCACGATTGAAATTGAGCCACCGTTCTATTGCGACTATGGCAGCAATATTTACGTAGGCGATGGCTTCTATATGAATTTTGGCTGTGTAATTTTAGATTGCAATACAGTTCACATTGGTGAAAATGTACTGTGTGCGCCTTCTGTTCACATTTACACTGCTACTCACCCAACGGAACCCGAACTTCGTCTATCTGGCTTAGAACTTTCCGCGCCCGTTCAAATTGGTAATAATGTTTGGATTGGAGGAGGTGCAATTATTTGTCCGGGAGTGACTATCGGTGATGATACTACGATTGCGGCAGGTACTGTGGTTGTGAAAGATATCCCTGCAAGAGTTGTGGTAGGGGGAAATCCTTGTCGAATTATTAGACATCTATAAGAAGTTGCGGCAAGAGACAGTGAACAGATGGCTTCTGTAACAATTCAGATAACGCTTGCACAACTGCCATGAACGAACTCAATCAAAACCGGATAAAGTTACATCAACTGCGTGCTCTCGTTGCTGTAGCAGAGTACGGTAATTTTAGTGAAGCGGCTTTGCAGTTAGAAATTTCTCAATCGACAGTTAGCCATGCGATCGCATCCCTTGAAGAAGAGTTAGGAGTGCCATTGCTGAAACGCGGACGCTACGGCGCACACCTTACCTCCGCAGGTGAAGCAGTTATTACTTATGCCCAGCAGGTGCTACAACTGTTGGACAAGATGAGCCAAGAGGCAAATTTATATAAAAGCTTACAGGGAGGTCAGGTGAAAGTTGCCGCGTTCCAGAGTGCAGCGGCTCACCTTTTACCAAAAATTGTTGCTCAATTTCGCAGACAGTATCCTCAAATTACTATCACCCTTACTGAGTGTTACGATACCTGGGATGTCGAGCGAGCCTTACGGATGGGTAAAGCTGATATTGGTTTGACGAATCTCCCGACGAGTGATGAATTTGAAAGTTGGGAAATCCTTCAGGATGAGTATATTGCTCTACTACCAGCTACAGCTAAGTTAAACAGTCCTCAGCTAACCTGGGAGCAGTTAGCGGCTTATCCCCTGATTTCTGAGGCTCCTGGAAATGCCTGCTATGTGAGGCTTCATAACTACTTAGAAGCCAATGGTATATCCTTAAATGTTGCCTATGAAATCAAGGAAGACCAAACTCGGCTTCTCATGGTGGCTCAAGGATTAGGAGCAGCCATTCTTCCTCGGCTTTCAGCACAACCGCTTCCAGCAGGGGTACAGGTATGCCAGTTACCAGTTGCCTTAGCACGACTGATTAACGTTTCAATTTTAGTTGATGCGCTTCACCCGCCGGCTGTATTTGCGTTTCGAGATATGCTCAAGCAGTTGAAAGGAAAAGCGATCGCCACTTCTGAGTTATCGCCATTGCTTTAACTGGCAACTTTTTGGTTATTTGGTATAACGCATAGCCACCCAGTCTAAAATCTGGATAAACGCGATCACAGAGGGGCAACAGATGCTCAGGCAAATTTGGCAGTGGCTCAAAAATTTATTTGGGCGTCTGTTTGGGGGTGGAAGTCCGTCAGCCATAAGCAGACATTCCTCCCAATCTTCTTATCCAGGGGGAGATTCTCCTGCAAAACCTCTGGATGATTCAGATTTGGAGTATCTGTTCCGGCAATTGCTGGAAGGATTGGCGCATGGCTGGCAGCAGGAGCGGGTTGTGCGATGGTTTGAATCGATGAAACCGCGTGTTCCCTACAGTGAATGGGTGGAATGGTTACGTCGCTTTGGAGAAAGAGTAGTAGCCTCACCTGCACCGAATAATGAGTTAGCTGCACGGCTGGTACAACTGGGCGAGCAAACCCTATCAGTTCCATCCTTACAGCCAATTGGAGAGGTTGCCTACAGCATTGGAATGCAGTTGCTCGATAGGAATCCAGGCGAACCGATATGGGAGTTTGATGGACCTGATGCACTCCCCCAACCTCTCCCTGATCAAGGGGAAGAACAAGTGAGTCAGGGAACAGA
Source organism: Candidatus Sericytochromatia bacterium (assembly GCA_036703885.1). Taxonomy (GTDB): domain Bacteria; phylum Cyanobacteriota; class Cyanobacteriia; order Cyanobacteriales; family Coleofasciculaceae; genus CADCTM01. Next base: position 7,698 of record DATNQT010000133.1, on the reverse strand, counting down.
AGAAGCTGAAACGATCACATTAGATGAGTTGTTCGGACGAATGCAGCAAGATCCTAATTTAGTTCAGTTGCTTGCCCAACAGGTGGGAATCGAAACGACCGATCCGCAAGTCATTATTAATGCAATAATTAATCAATTTAATGCTTCTAATCAAGTTGCTACGAATGAAGCAGGGGATTGGTTTAATCAAGGTGTTCAGCAAGACCAATCTGAAGATTTTGAAGGAGCGATCGCATCTTATAACCAAGCTTTAGAAATTCAGCCTGACCTCTATGAAGCTTGGTTTAATAAAGGTAACGTGTTTGCTAAATTAGGGAGATTTGAAGAAGCGATCACGGCTTACGATAAAGCTATAGAATTTCAACCGAACTTACACGAAGCTTGGCACAATCGTGGGAATGTCCTATCTAACTTAGGACGATTGGATGAAGCAAACGCTAGTTTTAATAAAGCTCAGGAAATCAAAGAAAGTTAATCTAAAAACTGAAAGGACTTGAATTTAAAAGGTCGAGCTTATCCCTGTCAAGGATGCGATCGCTTCCGTTCTTGCCGCGTCAAAGTACAAAATAGCAGAATCAGATTTTTGACACCAAGGACATGACTCACTAAAGCGCCAGTCTAGTAAAAGGAGTTGACAAAGATGCTGCAGGGCTACTAGCGCCGGACTTAGCAAGGACACTGCATTCCCACTAAGGCTCTAGTCTAACGCTGAGTAGCGATCGCTTTTGACAGTTGCGTAAGTCCTGAAGAAGCTATCTTAATGTACCGACCAAGGCTTAACAACTTGAGGCAGGTTCTCCTTCTCTGAGGCTTGTACCTCAGAGTTAATTGCTGGGCGTTTTGCCGATAAAGCCGCTTGTACAGACGCCATCTGAGCCATAATTTGTTGCAATTGCTCGTGCAGTTCCTCAACCTCTTGTGATGCCATTGGAGCCTCGTTCGTAGGTGATTTAGGTGCTGCTTTAGGTTGAGCATAACCCAGGAAACTTTGGGCACTAGCGAACTGACGCGCTGCTTCTTGTACCCTATCACTAGGCACAACTACAGGTTTTGTCTCAAAGGATTGATTTGTATTCACAAGTATCTCCACCTTCGAGGCATTTTGACTAGGCTCTGGTTTCTTTAACGCTTGCTCTAGTGGCACATCCTCATCCACAAACGCCTTCAGTCCAGAAACTGCCAGTTGGGACTCAGCGAGTTTGAGAGCCTCAAGTTGTGCTTCCTTCTCCTGGAGGTGTTTTGCTAAATCTGATAATTGAGCTTCAACTTGAGAAGATTTGCGGGTAGAACGCTGCCAACCAGAGAAGGCAATACTGGCAAATCCTGCTCCCAAACTTACTAGACTTGCCAAGCCTAAATAAGGAGTAGCAGCATCTCGTAGTTGACCTTGAAACACTGGTTCTTGCTGAAGTTGGAGCGTGACGACTTGCTTGCCAAAGATAGCCAGTGGGAGAGTCAGTGTTCCAAATACTGCTGCCGAAATCAATACCGGAGTCAGAACGAATTTCTTGAGTGTAGAGTTAGACATGATTAATAATCCCTGTGCAAGTTACTCGTATCATTTTTCAAGCTCGAAGTGTTAAAACTGTAGAACAGACTAGTGTTCATTATCGAAGCTTGTTTATCCGCTGGCAAGAGAAAAGCACGAGCGCGTAAAGCAAATTAAACTTTCACCATTTTTAATTTAGTCAAAAGAGCGGAAAATTTCCATAAAGCTTTGATGAAGTCATTAGAAGCCAGATAAAATTTTAATAAATTTTTTCTAAAATTAAGCATCTGTGTATAGACGGAAACATAGAAGAGATAAAATTAATCTAATAAACTATTGAGCTAGCAGAGAGTGAACCTTGTATATTAATCTTCTTCAAGAGAGTTAAAAATCTTTGAAGCTCATGTCGAGGCTTCCCATCCTTAACTTTTAAAATTACTTACAAAGTTATAATTTATCTCCATAGTAGGTCTTAAAACCAATTCTTCTTGGAGAAATATGCTTTCCTAATTATACAATTAAAGCAAAGCTAAAGAGTAAGAAAACAGGCCTCTATTATCAAATGTTGAAAACTCTAATAGGTAAGTTAATACCAAAATTGGGAACAACAGTACCTAGAAAGTGTCAAAGTAGTAAGGGTGACGGACAGTAGATGCTAACACTATCTAACAAATCAAGCATTGAGTAAACATCTGTACTCTCGTTTTGACTAAGTCAACCGCGTCATAACTTCAAATATGTTTAGATTTTTCCTAAACCCGATCGCTCGTTTTACCCGCCTTACAATCGCCTTTATCCTGAGGATGTTCCACCGTTTAGGAGCATTCCAACAGCGTCAGCGCCACAAGGATTTTAACGGAAAGCTTTGCAATAGTATAGCAGCACAACCCCTAAACAACCAACCCACTAAAAGTCGATTCTCATACACTTCTAGAGCGAAACAGAAAGGTTTTAGACCTTACTCAAGAATGCTTGGGCTAGGCTTAATATTTGTGCTGTTAGCAGTCGCTGGAGTTGCCTTACCTTCTCAAAACCGTGTAGATGCAGCTAATGGCACAATGATTCAACTACCCCTTTCAACAAAAGGCTCAAGAATCGTTGATTCTACAGGTCGGTCTGTATTCCTGAGAGGTGTGAACTGGTTTGGCATCGAGTCAGAACTGCACGCCCCTCATGGCTTATGGAAACGAGACTATAAGGAGATGTTGGCACAGATCAAAACTTTGGGGTACAACGTTATCCGTCTTCCCTACGCCGTACAATCTCTCAGAGCTTCAAATGTCAGTGGCATTGACTTCAGCATTGGTAGTAATCAGGAACTTCAAGGCAAATCACCTTTGGAGGTTATGGACGCCGTTATTCAAGAGGCTGAACGGCAAGGCTTATTAATTATGTTGGACTCTCACCGACTGAACGACCAACGCATTCCCGAACTATGGTACGGTGACGGATTTACGGAAGCTGACTGGATTGATACCTGGAAGATGTTGGCAACCCGCTACAGAAATCAAGCCAACATTATTGGTGCTGACCTCAAAAATGAACCCCACGGTCGAGCTAGCTGGGGTACTAATGACCCAGCGACAGACTGGCGACTGGCAGCAGAACGATGTGGCAATGCGATTCAAGCTATCAATCCGAACTGGTTGATTGTGGTGGAAGGTGTTGAGAATAACGTTCCCGGTCAGAAGTTAAAGATTCATTGGATGGGTGCTAATTTGGAGGGTGTTGCTCGTAACCCAGTACGTTTGTCGCGTCCTAATAAAGTAGTCTATTCCCCTCACGAGTACGGTTCCGGTGTGTTCAATCAGCCTTGGCTCTCGGAACCGGGTTTTCCCAACAATCTCCCCAACCGTTGGGAAACAGGATGGAACTATATCGCGACAAAAGGAATTGCTCCTATCTTCATTGGCGAGTTTGGCGGTCGGCAGGTAGACAACAACTCGAAAGAAGGAATTTGGCAACGGAAGTTTGTGGATTACATCCGCCAAAAAGATCTGAGCTTCTCCTACTGGAGTTGGAATCCTAATAGTCAGGATACAGGTGGCATCCTGCAAGATGACTGGCTCAGTGTTGATGCTGCCAAGCAAGAATTGCTTCAGGGACTGGTAATAGCAAACAGCTTTATCCAGAACACGGCAAGCTCTCCAATAATTCCGACGGCTCCTTACCCTCAAACAAACTCTAACCCTGTCATCATCAACCCAGCTCCCACTACTCAACCCAACTCTAATCCCGTCATCATTAACCCTACTTCCACCACTCAACCAAGTTCTAACCCTGCCATTATTAACCCGCCCCCTAGGACTCAATCCAAACCCAGTACTACTGTGATTACGAGTACTCAATCACGCTTGAAGGTTGTGTCTAATATGCAGTCGGATTGGCAATCAGGATTTTGTATGAGTATGCAAGTTAGTAATCAGGGCAACAGTAGCATTCGAGATTGGCAAGTAACATTCCAAATGAATCAAGCTGCTATAAATAACAGTTGGAACGGGAACTTTAAGCCCCAAGGTTCAAAATATGTAGTCACTCCAATGGATTGGGGACAGGTAATTGAGCCGGGACAAAGCCGAGATTTAGGATTTTGTGCTAACAAGCTTGGCTCTGATTACCAGCCTCGGCAAATCTCTGTATCGCTGCGTTAGATCTCTATAGCCCTTCTCATGGGGGTACACGTCAAGTTAGGGACGATGTAGGCGTCGTCCCTACTAATCGGTGCTGTGACTATTTACTAAGATTTGGCTTTGGGGTTTGCACGTCCAAGATTTGTCCTGCCCCGTAGGAGTCGATATCCACTGCCTCAGAGCCACCTCTAACGAGTAGAATCAACATCGAACCCAGTTGCACCCAGACAAGCAAGGCTGTTGGTAATACTACAATTGCACCAAGGATGTAGGCAATCCACCCGGCTAGTCCAAACACTGATAGGCTGGCTCCAACAAATATCAGTAAAGATATAGACAAGCCTAAATAAGCAGTAATAATGTTGGGTGTTTTGTAATTGATTCCTTGTTGTGACTGACGATTGCTATCCCAGTTGGCAACCTGGTATTCCAACATATCTTTGAATATGAACCCAAAGGCGATCGCAAAAAAATTCGACACCATAATCAGGGTATAAACCGGAGGATTCACAAAAGGTTCAGGATTCATAACAAATTAAACAAGTTAAATATTTGTAAAGTATTGTATCAGGCAATGGGGCGTGAAGCTATCCCTGTAGGAACAAGTTGCGGGGCACTATAGCTTCAATTGTGCGTGATACAGGTTCTTGGAGGGACACGAGATATCGTGCGCCTACCCTGTGCGATGTTCAACTTTGCTCACAACGAATTGATGAAAGTCTTTCTCCTCACTCAGCACTTTCAGGATTAGGTTCAGTCCGTTCCAAGGATTCCCAATATTTCTTAGACAATCTCAAACTCTAGGTGATGATTCTTGAGAAAGCTGTAAGTGAAATGGTCAACTACATTCGTATCACTCAGTTCTAGGTTGTAGAAATCTACAAAATCATGCTCAAAATAGGGGCCAGCGTGCCAAGTCCCTACTTCTAACTTGATAAAGCAATTACCTGGGATGCGGAAAGCTGCTATCTCTTCTAGTGCTGGTTTATCAGCCTGATTATTAGGAGGCGCAACTGCAATTAGCCAGTCCTTTCCTTCTAGGGAACCTAAACATTGAGTGCATTGGCTATGGCGAGTAATGCTGTGAAACTTGCGACCTTTGTGGTGCAGCCGCATGATGTAAAACCGAGGAATTCCATTTTGGAGATTTAAATGAGCATCCTCTGTATCGTAAGACTTGCCGTCTTTACTAGCAGAAATGACCTGACCGTAATGCCGGAAGTTTTCCGATGTTATCCATTCTGCCTGCAATTGTTGCGTTGTCTTTGCTGCACTCATTGGTAAATCTCGCTATTATAGTCAATTACACTCGAAAAATTTAATTAAAGTCGAGACGCAGGCAGAACTATAATTCATTTTGTCCCAGCCTCAAACACGTCTGCTAATCAAGCTCAAAAAAATGGTTGCTCAATATTTCAGTATTATTCGCTACAAAAATTGATACTGCCTAATCATTAAATTATATTGAGTATGTAGAAGTTGAAGTTTAGTCGCTGCACAGATCGAATCGAGCCACAAAACTTCGGCAACTAATACTAGCTTCTAGTGGTTTTGCCTGAGATTCCCAGTGCTGGTTAATGTAGATTATGAGTAAAATTTATCAGATTAATCGCCGCAAGTTTATCCAGTACGGTTCCCTGACCCTTGGGTCGAGTGTCTTTGCTGCCTGCACGAATAGTAACAGTAAAGCCCCAGCAGATTCCCCAGCTTCGTCGCCAGCATCTGGTATCAAGCTAGATAAAGTTACCTATGGTACAAACTGGTTTGCCCAAGCTGAACATGGTGGCTTTTATCAAGCGATCGCCACAGGAATTTACAAAGAGCATGGCTTAGATGTCACCATAAAAATGGGTGGGCCTCAGGTCAATGGCACTCAGCTACTTATGGGAGGAGCCGTAGATTTCTTCATGGGATATGGTGCTGATGCTATCAAAGCTGTAGAAGAAGGGATTCCTAAAATTACCGTAGCGGCTATCTTCCAAAAAGACCCCCAAGTATTGATTGCTCACCCAGGCGCAGGCAATGACTCCCTAGAGAAACTCAAAGGAAAGCCAATTTTAGTCTCTTCGGCAGCTAACACCACTTACTGGCCCTTCCTCAAAGGTAAGTATGGTTTTGCCGATGACCAAAAACGCCCTTATAACTTTAATCCTGGTCCCTTCTTAGCCGATAAAAGCGCGGTGCAACAGGGTTATGTAACCTCTGAACCTCTAGCCATCAAGAAGCAGGGAGGGTTTGACCCTGTTGTTATGCTATTAGCGGACAATGGTTACACTCCTTATTCGACAACCATTGAAACCAAAAAAGAACTGGTTGAGAAAAACCCTGATTTAGTGCAGCGATTTGTCGATGCTTCGATAAAAGGCTGGTACAGCTATCTGGAAAACCCTGCTCCTGGAAATAAATTAATCAAGGAAGCCAATCCAGAAATGAAAGATGACCAACTCGCCTTTGGACTTGAGAACCTGAAGAAATACGGCATTGTCATTTCTGGTGAAGCTGAAAAACAGGGTATAGGCGCAATGACACAAGAACGCTGGAAGTCGTTCTTCGATACGATGTCAAAACAGGGAGCGTTCAAAAAAGAAACCGATCATAAACAGGCATTTACGCTGAGATTTGTCAATAAGGGTGTAGATGCTTATAAAACTAAATAAAGTTTCTCTTTAATAAGGTTATTTATTGTGCGTTAGTCTAGCGGCTTCTTTTGGGAGCATCACAACTACGCATACACCCTAGAGTTATATGCCAAATTAAGGTATTTTCCAAAATGAGTCTAAGTTCCACGAACTACGCTCCGCAGCGCTACGAGATCGCAATTAATCATGTCAACAAGGTTTACTCCAACGGAACTGTAGCCTTGCAAGACATGAACCTCACCATTGGTGAAAGTGAATTTATTAGTCTGGTTGGACCGTCTGGATGTGGAAAAAGTACGGCACTGCGACTGATTGCAGGTTTAGGTAAGATGAATTCAGGCAGCATTCAGCTGGGTGATGGTCATAAAAAGCCAGAACTCGCCTTCGTCTTCCAGGAAGCCGCCTTAATGCCTTGGACAAATGTAGTTGAGAATGTCCGCTTGCCTTTGAAATTAGCAGCTATTCCAAAGCGAGAGTCTCGCGCTGCCGTTCAAGAAGCACTCAACTTAGTGGGACTAGCAGGATTTGAGCACAGTTATCCTCGCGAGTTATCTGGCGGGATGAAAATGCGGGTATCCATTGCGAGGGCATTGGTTACTAAGCCACATATCATGCTGATGGATGAGCCATTTGGCGCGTTGGACGAGATGACCCGTAGCAAGCTGAATAGTGACTTGCTGAATCTATGGCAACAAAAGCGCTGGACGGTCGTCTTTGTCACTCACAATATCTATGAAGCGGTGTATTTGTCCAATCGAGTAATTGTCATGGCTCCTCGTCCTGGGCGGGTGGTGGCAGATGTTGCGATTGAAGCGCCTTATCCTCGTACTGAAGAGTTTCGCACTTCCCTGTTGTGTAATGAATATTGCCGAGAAGTCTCGGCGCGTTTGACGGAGGCGGTGACAGGTACTTCCTCAGAAAAGGTGGAGGCGGCAACAGG
>DATNQT010000132.1:0-6651 GCA_036703885.1 Candidatus Sericytochromatia bacterium | reverse complement strand
GGCCACTATGCCACGCAGCCTTAAATCGAGAATCCTTGATTGAGTCTTCGTGTCCTTTGGGATTTGGCATAATAATAAGTAAGATACGTGTATTGCCGTGTGTCAGGCGTTTCAACTACTATAACGGTGTTAGTAGATAGTGTCAAGCGCGTGACACACGGTTCTTTTGATTTTTTTGCTACACTTACCATTACCCCTCGCCGTTTCCATAAACCGCTGTTGCCATTTCCATAAACGGATAAATGTTGCAGATGCTCCGAGTGGATGTACGGTTAAAAATCTAGGCGGGCATACCCAAATTTTCCCACTCACTCCAAAACCTTGTTTTAGGCGGACATACTCCCGTATCGGGAACGTAAAAAAAGCTTTTGCCAAGTAGCAACTGGTAGCGGCCTTCGGGTTTTCCAAGCTCCGAGAAATCTTGAGAAGAGGATGAGGACTCGCTGCCCACTAAGTTTTCCATCAGTCGCAACGCCTATTTTCAGTTTGGTAATGAGTGTCACTTAAATGAGCTACCACAAATGAGTGTCACTTAAAAAAGCGACTGACAGCTCATTGCTAACAAAAGTTATACCTGTAGAACAACCATTGAAGTCAAACGAAAGTTACTAACAACTCATTACATTCTCAGTGAGAATTAGTCATGGTTAGGCGATAACCGCATCTGGTTATATTTTTGGAACGGAAAGAGTAGGCCTGAAGTACTATGTCCGTCTTTTGGACTAAATTCTCACTGCCGTGGAGAAAATGCAGTGTAAGTAATGATTCGAGTGCGGACATATGTGGCGCTCGCTTTACAACAGCGACAACAACCTACGGCTGTATCGGAAGAACTGTTACAGATAGCAAATGACCTCGGTATAGTCCTGGAGCCATTGCACCCTGATGCAGAAGATCCTTATTTGTTTCCATGTTCCGGATTTCACGGTGAAATGTCGAACTCTGCAACAGCAGAACGGGTGATTGCCCGTCTCAACCATTGCAAGCCAATAGAGACAGTTTATCTCAAGCCCCTAGAAGAAATGGCTTGAGACTCAGACTTTTATAAACACACACATGGAGCATTTTTATGACGAACGCAACAAATAGACCGACCGGAGAATCTTCTAGCCAGGAAGCCTTTCCAATGGAGCGCGAGTTAATTGTAATTGCAAAACGTGAAGCTGGATTGCGAGTAACAAGGGAAGGGATTGCATCTGTTGAAGGAGCAGATGTCAATTCTTTAGCTAATGTTCTTGCCTCCGAGAGTGCTGTTATGCGGCCATTATTCGGTATCAACGAAGAGCAGATTCAAGCGAGAACTGCTTCTGTAGCCGCTGAGACCGACGCAGATGTACCAGACCTATCCCTTTATTACAGGGTGGAGGCTCCCGATGAACGTCTAGAGGAACTAGCAGCACGTTTGCGTGAACAGGAGGTTGTAGAAGCTGCTTATGTGAAGCCACCAGCCGAACTACCTATAGCGCTGGATCAAATACCTGAGATTCTGAATAATATGGTGCCTTTAGCTGAGGAACCACCGCAGGCAAGCCCCGATTTTATTGCTCGCCAGACGTACTTGGACACAGCTCCAGGTGGCATCAACGCACGTTATGCGTGGATACAATCCGGGAGCGGCGCTGGTGTTGGAATTATAGATATAGAGGGTGCCTGGCGTTTCACCCACGAGGATCTCAGACAAAACCAGGGCGGTGTTGTCGGCGGTACTCAATCGACGGATTTGCTATGGCGAAACCACGGTACGGCGGTTGTAGGGGAATTTGGCAGCGACCGTAATACCTTTGGTTGCACAGGAATCTGCCCAGATGCCAATGTCCGTGCCATCTCCATTTTTGGTGGGCTAGGCTCAGCCGGAGCAATTCGCCTAGCAGCAGATATGCTCAATCCTGGTGACATCATTCTTATAGAACTGCACCGAGGGGGACCTCGCTCTACTGGTATTGGGCAGAAAGGCCTTATTGCCATTGAGTGGTGGCCAGATGACTTTGACGCAATTCGTTATGCCACTAGCCGAGGTGTAATTGTTGTGGAAGCGGCGGGCAATGGAGCAGAGAACCTGGACGATCCAATCTACAACACGCCAGGTCAAGGGTTCCCTTCCAATTGGGCTAACCCATTTAACCGTGCCAATCGCAATTCTGGTGCCATTGTCGTGGGAGCTGGTGCGCCACCCCCTGGTACACACGGACGAGATCACGGTCCCGACAGGTCACGCCTGGACTTCTCAAATTATGGGTCGCTAATTGATGCTCAAGGCTGGGGGCGTGAGGTAACGACCTGCGGTTATGGCGACTTGCAGGGAGGCTCAAATGAAGACTTTTGGTACACCGACCAATTCAGTGGAACCTCCAGCGCCTCACCTATCGTAGTCGGTGCCCTAGGCTGCCTTCAAAGCATCTTACGTACCCGTAGCATGAATCCTCTCTCCCCGCCCATAGCAAGAAATTTGCTCCGAAGCACAGGATCGCCTCAACTAGATGCACCCGGACGACCACGTAACCAACGGATCGGCAATCGGCCAAATATTCGCGAGATGTTAGTAGGACTAATAGAGTCTAAGATTTTTCAGATCACGTCCAAACACAGTGGTAAGTGCTTAGACCTTAGTCTGCATAACGGACCAGATACTGTCAATGGTACGAATGTTCACCAGTGGGACTGGAATGGTAGCGATAATCAGAAATGGATTCTCATCCCTAGTACATAAAGGGTTGACTTTGTATTACCTCCTAGCTGAATCTTCGGAGTCAGCCTCTTAAGTATCCAGTGGCTACAGTAGCCTCTTAATCCTTATCTTGTAAAGGTTCTAACTGTAGTCTATGCCTGACTATGATGACCACAGTTAACTACAGTAAGTTAATTTACTGTAGCCACTGTCAAGCTCGAAAGCGTACTGTAGTCATCTTTAATCCTTTCTGCGCTTAGGTTTAAGCTTACTGTAGTCATTGTGGTTATAGTCAAACTAAAGGGCGTCCATAAGCTGAGCCAGAGCCTGGAGTGTTCGCGATCGTCCGTGGGATAGGAGCCTGGCCTGGTAATGGCGATTTCCAAACCAGCCAGAGTCTAGCGAGTCAGATTACTTCCCAAATCGTAGGGCCAGAGATAAACGTTACATTCCGTTACAATCCTAAAAAGGTTAGGCGGGCATGGGGTATTTCCCAGGTAATCATTGATCTGATTTTAAGTTGGTTTTTAAAAAACACTCAGATGCAAACCAAAGGAAGCACGGAATTGCTTTTTAAAAACCTTTTATACGATGTTCACAAGGAAAAAGTTTGGCGATCGTAACGAAGATTGTAGATTTTAGCGATGGCATCCCAGCACAAACTTATACAATGTTCGCCTCAGAAAAAGTTTCAGAGCGGAACGAAAATTGTAGGTTTCAGCCAGCGTATGTGAGAAAGGCAATCGCCGAGAAAAGTTGTCAGGTCGGAGAGATTGGGTGGGCATAACTCTATTTCCCCATCTAGCCCCTCGGTCGCTACAACGGGCGTCTTAAATCTCTCAAGGGTATCCAGGTCGTGCGCGTACCGTCGGGTTTCAGGCAAGTGACTGTAATCCCGCCCGTACCATCGGCGCTATAAGCGGTTAATTCTAATCCCTTGTATTGTTCATCCCTGCCAACATATTTAAGTTTCTCGCCTTCTGATAAGTCAGTAAAAGTCAGTAAGCGGGCTTTGTTTTCTTCATTTGTCCGTTCTAAATTTTTCCAGAATAAACCTCGCTGTTGTCCTCGCTGCGAGAGAGGAATTTTTTCAAACTGTTTCCAAACTTCCCGAGCAGCAGTTCTTTTTTCAGCAGGACTGCTGCCACTTGCCAAAACTTCCCGCATTTCGTCAGCGGGTGTACTCGCTAGCTGCTTGTTAGCTTGCGTTTCAGGGAGTTGAGGCGATGATTTAGGGGAGTTGATGGGAGTTGCCAAGGGAGTTGTATCGCTTACTGACACTACCTTTGAGGGAGTTGAGGGAGTTGAGGGGGGTAAATCCTCCTCCTTGTCACTTTCGTCGCTGTTTGGCAGATAATCATCATCATTTTCGCTTCGTGTCGAAAGTTTAGGGGTAAACTCCCTCAACTCCCTCAAACCCTTATCCAGTGGGGGTGCAACTCCCTCACTAACTCCCTTCAAACTCCCTGTAACTCCCTTCAAACTCCCTGTAACTCCCTCTAAAACCTGGGAATGAGTTAGATGAGTATCACTCTCTTCGCGCATCCTTACCCCCTCAAAATAGGCAATAGCGCCCTGGTGGCGAGTAACGCGTAGATTTTCGTCAGTGAATATATCGGCGAGCAGTCGGGGAAACTTGACGATACTGAATTTTGATAGTCCGCCTTCTTCACAGAAAGACTTGTAAGCGTCGTAAATCTTGCCGACTCGTGTAGTAGCGGTCGGGTCGAGCACCAACTCAGAATCAAAGAACGCCGCCACTGAGTTTACCTCAACCTTCATCTCCCATTCTTTTGCCTTGAACTCAACAATCTGACGAGCTCCAATACCTTGTATTGCTTGAGTTACGGCGTCATCTGTTAGTGAAAGTGCGATCGCAATGCAAGCAGGTATCTCACTATCGAGTTCCTGTTCTAAAGAGTGCTTGCGCTCCTCGGCTGCTATGGGGTTGTCAAATTGAACTAAGCACAGCCGACGTTCTAGCCCTGTGGTATCGCCAATAAAGATTGGCTTATTGGAAGCAATCATTATTGATCCGTAAAAGTGAGCGCTCGCCGCTGGTTGGTACAGTTCGCGATAGGAGATTTCATCACCCCCAGTAAGGCTCAGTATGCTGTCAATTCCTATAGGCTTACGCTCATCAGGAAACACCACCAACTGCTTATCCATAAGGGATGCTTTTGTTGAACCGTCACCGAGCTTGTCTAATTGACAGGCTATGGTGTTTCCTTTCCCTACCAGCTTCTGACAGAAGCGCATAAACTTACCTTTGCCCGAACCGGGCGCACCTACCAAGTGGACAAACATCTGCAAGTCAAAGAAGCGGTACTTAAGCACAGCGTTGATGATTGCCAGCAACTTAAACATCTTGCGTTCATCGCCTTGCATCGCCGTGTGAAGGAATTTATGCACTTTTGGGCAGTTTATCCGCAAAGCTTCTAGAGAGTCGCCTAAATCGCCTTCTAGGAGCTTGTAATCGTAGGGTAGGTGCGAAGTAAACCCCGTACCCGGACAATGTGGCTCCGATTGAGCTTTAGCGCCGTCAAAAACGCAATTATTGAAATTGATGTAACGGGACTTGTCCCAAAATTGCCATTTGAGTTGACGCAAGTCGGACTCTAGAAGCTTCCTTACGTCTTCAAGAAAGGCGCTTGTACCGTAATTTACGCCTTTCCCGTCTAGCGTACTCTTCAGCCAGCTTCTGAACGCGCCTAACCCCATTTTTTCCCAGTGCTTTCCGCTCCACTTGCGCCAGGTCTGTTGTTCTTCATCATATTTAAATTGATGTCCGAACTCTTCAGCCAGGCGTGCTGTAACTACTTGGGGCGTTGGTGGCTTCTTGGTTTTCTTTTCATCCCGTGTGTCACGCGATTCATCGATATCGCTGAATTGAGCTTCTATGTTTTTGAGCCACTGAGAATAAGGAATCGCATCAGCCATAATTTTTTTCACCATCTCCTCACCGTGTTTTACTCTCACGTCGTCAATCCCTTTAGATTCCAGTTCTAACGGGATTATGGCGATGGAAACTATGCAGCCTTTGTTTTCTAAAACTGTTGCCAGTGCCTTGAGCGCTTGTTGTACACCAGCTTTGAAAGCCAAGTCAGCGTCAAAAACTATTGTGATTGGTCGCCCCTGAACTGCTAAAAGCGCCAGATTGTTGACAAGCTCTTTGCCACCCTTCTTTAAACCCATCCACACGCCACAAAGTGCAAGCGCCACAAAACCGAGGGTCATGAGCATTCCTGCTTTTTTGGTGCCTTCGTCAAGGGTGATCGGTATTGAAGGGTCATCTATGACGCGCTGCCAGTAGTCTTCCTCAGGATGCTGGAGGGCGATCGCGTCATATCCACCTTTTCGAGTGAGATATTTTGCGGGTTTCTCGTCCTCTGGCGACAGTTGGATGGCTGTTTTAGGTTTAAATTGCCCAAAAGCTTGAGGCTTCATGGTTTTTAAGTCCAATCCAGACACCCACCAGCCTAGGGGGTGTTCGTCAGAATACTTTTTCCAGCGGAGCTTCAACGCTATTACTGCGCGATCGGTCAGCGGTTTTAGGTTGAGCTTGGTGATTATTTCTGAGACTCCCGAGCCTTGCGTCCATTCTTCAAAAGCACTGTAATTTTTGGGGTCACTTTTTATAGAAGAAGCTGGGGCATCGATAACAGTCGGGATTTCAGCAATTTGAGGTAATATCATGGGTATCTTTATTGATCCACCCTTTCGAGTGGGTGAAAGCAAAGCCGCTGCGCTAACAGCGGTTTTTTCTTTGCGTGGTTAATGAAATTGATTTTAGATTTATCGGGGGCACTGGGTAGCTTTTTTTTATGTTCCCCTTTTCCATTGTCCGTTCCGGGGTACTCCGTCAAGGGTCCGATAAATTCTACTCGGTAAGCTTTCAGGCGATTCTGAGCTTCTTCGTTACTTTCAAAAGTCTCTAACTCGCCTAAAAGCTAACCTCGTCACGAATTTCTCTTTCCCCCCTTGAC
>DATNQT010000131.1:0-8349 GCA_036703885.1 Candidatus Sericytochromatia bacterium | reverse complement strand
GGTCTATTGAACTTTCCGGTAAACGTTCTTTTTCCGGAATGCCGCAATTGCTTATTGAAGTTAAGGAAGTTCCTCTGACTTCTTTCACTTAGATTACAGCAACAACGGTTGAAGGAGATAAAAAATATGCGTGGAGTTCTGCCATTAGCGATCGCTTCTGTTACCTTGCTAAGTTTTCCAGCTACTGCTTCTGAGTGGGTCAGAGTTAAGACAAGTGCAAGCAATAATATCTACTCGGTTGATGTCGCTTCGATTGAGGGAAGAGGACGCATTCGCAACTTTTGGTCGAATATCGATTTTGGCAAGCCTGAGTTAGTAGCAGGAAAACAGGCTTATAGTGCTATTTACTACCTATCCGTTGATTGCCAAAACAAACTTTATAATCTTCGCTTTACTCGATATCTTGACCGGAATTCCCAACCTGTTCAAGAGTACAATTATGGCGAGGGGTCGGGGTTTGTTGCGCCTAGTTCGGGTTCCAGTGAAGAAGCATCAATGAAGTTTGTTTGCTCAAGACGGCGGTAAAATAGGCGCAGTTAGAAAATTTGTGACGGTAGGGGTGTAGATTAGAAAGATACCCCAGTAAATCCATACTCAAGTTTTATTGTTCCAAAGCTTTTGGGCGATGTTCGTATGATTTCCAAAGAAACCTTATTTGCGCTTTCTCTATTTCCCTACTTGGGATTTTTGTGGTTTCTGACTCGCTCTGGGCAGACACCGCGTTTGGCGTTAATTGGGTTTTACATGACTCTGGTTTTTGTTGCCGTCACCATCCCTGCTGGAATTTACGCCCAAACGGCTTATGGTAAGACTTTGGCGAATGTGGATTGGTTGCACGGTAGTGCTGAGTTTTTCTTAACTCTGTCAAATATTTTGGTAGTGCTGGGGTTCCGGCAAGCAATTATCGAAACCAGGGAGGCGTCGAAACAGAAGGGTTAAAGCCTAGCAAGGCTTCATGAAGGCGAGTACACGCACGTTGCAATAGAAAATTCCTCTTCCCCCACTCCCTATTGCCCTAGTAGGTCTTTTGCCTGCATCATTGCTTGGTCAGGCAAAATAGAGATAGTTCTGCGATCGCTTAACCCAATGAGCTACTGTCTCAATCCCCACTGCCCCAAGCCTGAGAATCCAACAGGAACTAACTTTTGTGTAACTTGTGGGTCAAAGTTACTGCTCAAAGAACGCTACCGAACGATTAGACCGCTTGGACAAGGTGGCTTTGGTAAAACTTTCTTGGCAGTGGATGAGGATAAACCTTCCCACCCCCGTTGTGTGATTAAGCAGTTTTTCCCCCAAGCTCAAGGCACTAACACGGTTCAAAAGGCAGCGGAGTTATTCACTCAGGAAGCAATGCGGCTTGATGAGTTGGGCAAGCATCCCCAGATTCCTGAACTGCTGGCGTATTTTTCGCAAGACAGTCAACAGTATTTGGTGCAAGAGTTTATCGATGGAAGAGACTTAGCCCATGAACTAGCAAGTAATGGGGCGTTTAATGAAGCACAAGTGCGATCGCTCCTCAACGATTTGCTGCCAGTCCTGCAATTCGTTCATCAACATCAGGTTATTCACCGCGACATTAAGCCAGAAAACATTATTCGTCGTACTTCTCTTAGTAAGGGAGGCACGGGGGGGATAGATCAACTTGTTCTCGTTGACTTTGGAGCCTCGAAAGTCGCAACAGGTACGGCTTTAGCAAGAACGGGAACTGCGATCGGCTCGGCTGGCTATGCTGCACCCGAACAAAGCCTTGGTAGAGCGTTTTTTGCTAGTGATATCTATGGTTTGGGTGTCACCTGCATCCATGCGTTGACCCAGATGCATCCCTTTGACCTGTTTGACTCCAGTGAGAATAGTTGGATATGGCGGCAGGCTTTAAAGAGTCCAGTTAGTGCTGCTCTAGGTCACATTCTTGACAAGATGCTGGAATATGCCATCAACCACCGCTATCAATCAGCCGCTGAGGTCCTGAGCGATTTGAATGCCCAAACGCTGAGTGCGTCAGTAGCAAAGCATCAGATACCAACGACACCTACGACAACATCTCCTGTCAAATCACAGCCAGTTGTCACGAGATCTAACTCGGTAATTGATGCGGAACTAGCAGAATTGAAGTCTCAGTTTCTCGGCACTCCTACTCCCAAAAGTGCAAGTCCACAACCAACACCTCAGCAAGCTTCGCCTCCCAGTCCCAGCAAATCCCCAAGTCAAATTGATCTTGAACTGGAGGAGCTAAGGTCTCAGTTTCTGAGTGCTAATCCTAAAAAGCCTCCTACTCAGACTTAGATCGAATGGCATTGACTTAAGAAGAATGGCACTGACTTAAGAAAATTCATCCAACCAATCAATCCTTGTGCAGGGGGTCTGGGGGAGGCACTCCGTCCCCCAGTGGGGGGTTTGGGGGGAAGCCCCCCAAGCAGGGTTTTTCTACGAACGACTATTTTTCGCTTAAGCCAGCGACATTCGACTTAGATCTGAAGGCTTTGCCAGTTCCCACATCTGAACTGGTAAAGTTAACTACTATACCGTTCAACTAATGCGATCGCCCTCAAAATAATTTAATCAAATTTTAATAGTCAGACTATGAGTACCACATCGGAACCAGAGTTGGTGCGATCGCAGGCGGATGAGGACTATCCCCTAAGTGCCGTGCCGCTGAATGCGCGTAAGTCAATTTGGTCGCTGGCTCCCCTGCTAATGGGGTTTACCCTTTACTCAGGCACTTTGTTTGCAGGGGGTTTAGTTGGTCCCGCCTACCGCTTTTTCCCCGATTTGGTTGGCTTGATTATTATTGGTAACTTAATCTTGGGTGTCTATGCTACTGCCCTCGGTTACATTGCTGCTAATACGGGGCTTTCTACAGTCTTGATGGCGCGTTTCAGTTTTGGCAGCATTGGTTCTCGGTGGGTTGATTTCATCCTCGGTTTTACACAAATTGGTTGGTACGCCTGGGGTTCAGCCTTAATGGCAGATTTGTTAAATAAATTGGCAGGTGTCCCGGCTTCCTGGAATTGGCTGACTATCCTATTTTTTACTTATTTCTTTTGCTCCACCGCCTACATCGGTTATCGGGCAATGGATTGGCTGAGTCGTATTGCCGTTCCGGCGATGCTCATCCTCATGTTCTGGAGTTTAACCATTGCCTTAGGTAAAGTTGGCGGTTTTGAGGGTTTGCAGGCAATTGTACCGACCAAACCCATGCCTTGGGGTGAGGCAATGACAATTATCGTTGGGACTTTCATTTCCGGCGGCACACAAGCTACTAACTGGAGTCGCTTCGCTAAATCTGGGAACACGGCGGCAATTAGCACGATGGCTGCTTTCTTCTTTGCCAACGGCTTTTTAATTTTCTGTGGGGCATTTTGTGCATTGGTTTACAGCAACGAGGATATTGTCCAGGTGATGGTGCTGCAAGGCTTACTCTTCTGGGGCTTGGTGCTATTGTTCTTGAATATGTGGACAACCCAAGATAATACTATCTACGCTTTCTCTGTCGCAGGCGCTCATATGTTCCGCACGAGCAAGCGGCATTTATTTGTGCTAGGAGGTGCAACGGTTGCTCTCGTCTTAGCTTGGGGTGGAATTTACAAAATGTTGGTTCCTTTCCTAATTCTCTTGGGCACGTTTATTCCTCCTGTAGGTGGTGTAATTATGGCTGATTATTGGCTGCACCGTCGGGGTCGATTCCCCTCTTTAGAAGAACCGCAACCCGCAATGAACTGGGCAGGAATTATTGCTTATGTTATCGCTTCTGCGATCGCATATTTTACCCCAGGTATCAAGCCCATCAATGGCATTATTGCCGCAGTAATCCTCTACTTTGTCCTGAGTAAAGTCATCCCACAAACTTCAAATAGAAGGGCGATCGATTCCTGATGGAAAAAACAGATAAGTCGGCAGCCTATGTCGAGCAAATGAGTGAATTGCTCGATCTACCCCTCGACCCAGAATATTTCCCTGGCGTTGTCAAAAACTTTGCTACAATTTCCGCGATCGCAACTTTAGTGATGGAATTTCCCCTTCCTGAAGATATCGAAGCTGCCCCTATCTTTGAGCCTTAACTAATGGACTTACAACAAGCCGATGCCATTGCAACTGCCTTAGCGATTCGCGGGGGTAAAATTAGTGCAAAAGCCGTTGTAAGTGCGGCATTAGAACGGATTAATGCCCGAAATGAAGCATTCAATTGTTTTACTGAAGTTATCACTGACACGGCACTGGAAGATGCGGAACAAATTGATCGAGCAATTTCCCAAGGTAAAAATCCCGGTGCTCTGGCAGGTGTTCCCTTCGCTGTTAAAAACTTATTCGATATCACTGGATTAACTACCCTAGCAGGCTCAAAAATCAACGCGGAAAATCCACCAGCAACCCAAGATGCAACAGCTATCATCCGGCTTAAACAAGCGGGTGCCGTATTAGTTGGGGCGTTGAATATGGATGAGTACGCCTACGGTTTCGTAACTGAAAATAGCCATTACGGTTCTACCCGCAACCCTCACGATTCAACCCGCATTGCTGGAGGTTCTTCTGGGGGTTCGGCGGCGGCAGTGGCGGCGGGATTAGTACCAATTACGTTGGGTTCTGACACTAATGGTTCTATCCGCGTTCCTGCATCTTTGTGCGGGATTTTTGGCTTGAAGCCTACCTATGGACGCTTGTCACGGGCAGGTGCTTTCTTATTTGCTAGTAGCTTCGACCATATCGGACCTTTTGCTCGTTCCGTGCGCGATATTGCGGCAACCTTTGATATTCTTCAAGGAGCCGATACGAATGACCCAATTTGCACAACTCGTCCCCCCGAACTCTGTTTGCCTCAACTTGCTCGCGGTATTGAGGGATTGCGAATTGCGGTTGCTGATGGTTATTTTGCCAAGGGAGCAGAACCAGAAGCCTTGGAAGCTGTTGCTAAGGTTGCTAGTGCCCTAGATGTTAGTGCCACTGTAACAATACCAGAACCCCATCGGGCAAGGGCGGCAGCGTATATTATTACCGCTTCTGAGGGGGCAAATCTGCATTTTACTAACTTGCGATCGCGTCCTCAAGATTTTGACCCAGCAACGCGCGATCGCTTTTTAGCAGGTACGATGATTCCAGCAACTTGGTATATTCAAGCGCAACGGTTCAGGCAGTGGTATCGCGATCGCGTTCGGGAAATTTTCCAAGATGTGGACATTATTCTCGCACCCACAACTCCCTGTGTTGCTCCTCCCTTGGGTATTGAGAAGATGGTAATTGCTGGGGAAGAAGTGCTAGTTCGTCCTAATCTGGGATTGTACACACAGCCTTTGTCCTTTATTGGTTTGCCTGTTTTATCTGTGCCAATACATCTTCCAGGATACTTACCATTAGGAGTACAAATTATTGCTGCTCCTTATAATGAGGCACTGATTCTACGAGTTGCCGCTTTCCTTGAAGCTCAAGGAATTGTTTCTGCCTCGGTTGCGCTATGACATTAGATCACTTCTTCTGTTTAATCCTTTAGCCTTCGCTTTCCTCAATTTCCTTTTGAGCAATAGCAAGAACCGTAACCAAGCTCGTGCTGGTTGATCATAAAATGTGAAAATATCTCCGTAGGCAACCTTGGCATTTTGATGATGAAGCCAATGCCGTTCAGGAGTTGTTATACACAAAAAATTGCAAATGCGCCTAATTAAATCGGGAGTGCGGTAATCCAGGATAGAAGTATGTCTCCAGACAACATGGCATTCACCCAACACCAGCCCCAAAACAGTGCCTACGGGAGATAGAGTCCAGAACCAAGGAACAAAAATGAAATAAGGAAGAACACCTAGCAATCCATCAACTAGTACCAGCGGATTCTTGGTTAATACAGCATAATGAATGAAGTTACGATTCTTGCTGTGATGAACTAATGTATGAAATTTTCCAAAAGTATGCTCAGGTACATGATAGAGAAATGTCGAAATACAATCTCCAAGTACTAGCAAAAGTAACGTTACTAAAGCCGCATTAAAAACTTCCATAACAAATTCCTCAACACCAAAACTAACATTACTAGATAAAAATTAAATGTTTATTAGCTTTGGGTTAAATTTTATTTTTTAATGGTTAAAAATTAGGATTAGCTAATAGATGAAAAATTACGATTGGATTGTTATTGGTGGCGGTATTACGGGAGCGGCACTCTCCTATGAACTGCGTCAAAAGGGCTTTAGCGTCCTACTCTTGGAGCAAAATGCCACCTTACAAAATGCTACCCGTTACAGCTATGGAGGTCTGGCTTACTGGTCGGGAACATCCGATTTGACGCGCCAGTTGTGCCAAGAAGGCAAAGAAATTTACCGCACTTTATCTGAGGAATTAGAAACAGATACTGAGTTCCGAGAAGTGGATTTACTGCTGACGATTGCCGCCGAGAATGACCCGGAAAAAGTTGCAGCTAACTACGCTAATTTTGCTATTCCTCCACGCTTGTTGAGTGTAGAGGAAGCTTGCGAACTAGAACCACTGCTAAATCAAAATGCGATCGCCGGAGCACTCACCGTCCGTCACGGTCACATCCAGCCTGAAAAAACTACAGAAGGCTACCTTCAAGCTTTCCGCCGTGCAGGGGGTGAGGTGCAAATTACTCAAGTCGAAGAACTACTACGAAAAGGCGATCGCGTTGCGTTACTGCAAGGCACAGATCGCCTTCAGGGAGTGAAAACCTCTAACGGAACTTATCAGGCTGCCAACACGGTTATCTGTGCTGGTGGACTCAGCCGGAGTTTACTCAAAGCGGCTGGCATCAAGGTTCGCCTGTACTTCACCCGTGCGGAACTCATTGAAACTCCACCCGTTGACGTTCAACTGCAAACCTTAGTGATGCCAGCGGTAACAAAACGGTTTGAACTCGAAGCCAAAGCCAGCACACTTGAGGTAGACCCATTATGGGATAAGCCAGGTTATGAGCCAGTACCACCAATCTTAGACGCTGGGGCAGTACAGTTTCTCGATGGGAGTTTGCGAATTGGTCAGGTAAGCCGCGTTCTCACCGACCCTCACGCTCAAGTACCAGCCGAGCAAAGCGAAGCCGCAATTCGTACCCAAGTGGGGAAAATCTTACCTGCCTTAGAGAAGCTATCAGGAACTTGGCATTCCTGCCGAGTCGCGTTCAGCAGCAACCGTCTTGCCGTAGTTGGAGCGCTTAGTGGTGTGGAGGGCGCGTACATCTTCTCTGGATTTACCAACCCATTAGTATTTGTACCACCCCTGGCAAAACACTTTGCCAACTGGGCAGCAGGACAAGAGGATGAAATTATTAACCAGCTACCACCCACAGGCGGACAACTGTGAGACTTAGGTAGAATGGCACTGACTTAAGAAATCTCATCACTCCCTTTAAACCCTTGTGCAGTTCTTGTTTGGGGGAGGCACTCCGTCCCCCAATAGGGGGTTTGGGGGAAAGTCCCCCAAGTAGGGTTTTTTAGGGCGGACGACTACTTTTGGCTTAAGTCAGTGATATTCGACTTAGGTATTCTAAGTCTTAAGTGCTGTACAATCAGGGCGAACGATGGGACTTGAACCCACGAATGGTGGTACCACAAACCACTGCCTTAACCACTTGGCTACGCTCGCCGTATTAGTTTTAACTATAGCATCAGATCTCAGTACAAGTCTAGGGGTAAAGCAAAAATATTTTGAAATATTTCGGAGCCTTCCTGAACCGGACAGATCGATTGTGCCTCAAATTCCAGGAACAGTAAGAGTTTAGCCGAATTTTCGCTCCGCGCGATCGGCAACTATCCCGCTTCCTGAGCAGTCGCGCCGCCCGGACTCAGCAGCTTTGGCCGCGTCCCGATTCGAGCCAGCGCATTAAAATAGCCTCATATCCCGGACTGCATCAATTGTCAACCCACTCTCTTCTCTCTTCCCTCTTCCTTCGCGCCCTTCGCGTCTTCGCGGTTCCTTAAAAAAAAGTCTTCTGCGCAACCTAAAATCTAAAATCTAAAATCTAAAATCGATATGAGTTACTGTATCAACCCAGGATGCCCAAATCCTCAAAACTCCAACAGCGCAAAATTTTGCTTAAACTGCGGCTTTAACCTGTTGCTGAGACAGCGATATCGCCCGATTCAACTCTTAGGTAGAGGCGGATTTGGCAAAACTTTCCTAGCAATCGATCAAGACATCCCATCTCAACCCCGCTGTGCAGTCAAGCAATTTCATTTTTACGACCCCAACCCCGAATTTTTTGACAAAGCCGTTGAATTATTTCGCCAAGAAGCCGTCCGTTTAGACGAACTCGGAAAACACCCGCAAATCCCCACATTATTAGCGGGCTTTGAACAAGAAAGCCTTATTTATTTAGTTCAAGAGTTTATAGACGGGCCGACTCTCAAACAAGAA
>DATNQT010000130.1:0-4260 GCA_036703885.1 Candidatus Sericytochromatia bacterium | reverse complement strand
GGCGAAATCTAACCCTTCACCTGACTGACTACCACTTGTGGACTTGATAGTTGTCGTGGAGGTAGAGATAATGCTTCTGGTGGCAGATGATTTGGGCAGTAACTGCGGGTATTTTGCTTCCAAATCCTCGACCTTGGCTTTGGCTCCCCAACGTGTGTAGGCGTAGTGTGCCTCTTTCATATAAGTTTGGGCAATCTTTGTCCTGCCACGCTCTAGATAAAACTTGGCGGCTAATTCATAAGCTAATGCTTCTTCCTGGATATATTCATTTTCCTTAGCACCAGATATAGCTCGTTCATAAAACTCCTCAGCTTCAAGGACTTGACCCAAAACCCGCGCTTTCTCTGCCTCTACTAGATAAAACTTATGCAGGTGATTCATCGGGGCATGATGCGCCCACTTTTGCATCTTTTCCTGATTAGCTCGTACTTTGTCGAGAATACCCTTTTGTTGCGGCGTCGTTGCCACTTCCTCACTTCGCTGTGCCCGCCTTTGCGTCACGCTAACAGACGGTGGAGTATCAGGATACACCGCCAGTCGCACCAGAGAATCATAGAAATGGAATAGAGGTACAAGTACCATTGCTATCACACCGTCTAAATACTCTTCTGCTCTAACAGCATTTTGTAAGGCTTGGTGATTCTCTCCGAACAAATAACACAAGATAGTTTTATTGAGATAAACTACCTCAATTCCAAATCGATCGTTTGCTTCAAGAATGTGCGGCAGCAATTGCTCCTCGTTGTAGGCATCACCAATTAACAAAGTGGAAGTTTCAGCCTTTCCCAGCAAATTTAGAACTGCCTGCCACACTGTTGCGATCCAATTAGAAGTGGTTTCCTGCCGGACTTGACTGACTGCTTTACAGTAGCTTGCGATTTGCTGTTCTAGCTTTGCAAGTTCATGACCAGTAAAATATGAATGTGCACACAAATAAAATCCACAATACCCAACAAATTCTAAATCTCCAGTTTCCACGGCACTTTGATAACCCTCAATCAAAATTGGTAGGGTTTCCCTGACATGCTCTTTCCAATGCATTATGTCAGCAGCCACAGCATCCCATACCTTAGCCTTGACTTTCTTGGCATTTAACCGTTTCACTAGACTGATAGACAATTTCCCAAATTTATAACCTGACTCAATATCTTCAATGACTCCACACAGAATGATTCCGTAACCAGCATAAGCGTAGGCAGACCAGATTGCATTGCCGTATTGGCTAGATAAATTTACTTCTGCTAGTGTTATTAGCACGAACAGATTGGGAGCCGCTATAAACGCCCTAGCTAGTATACTCGATAATATAGATATGGCTGCCAGTGGTTCAGGCTTGGTCATTAAAGGTAGGTTAATTAAGTCTTCGATTTCTTGCCCAGCTAAGAGTGAAGCAGTTTCTTCTAGTCCTCTTTGAACCTCCAATGGACTCGGATTTTCTGGTAACTTTACTCCCAACTGTTCTAGCACTTGCAGCCCAATTTTAATTGCTTCTTTGAGATTGCCCTGTGACGCAGCCGCTTGAATTTTGCTATCGTAGACTTTGACTTTTTCCACCACTGTTTTGGCGGAGTTGAACACAACCTCTGCTAATTTATCCATCGCGATAAAGTCGCCAAATAGGTATGCTGCCTCTGCTGCTTCTGAGTACAAAGCTAAGGTTAGGTCGTACTCACTCTGCCAACTATTTGCACTCAGGAGTTTTAGCCCCACATTCAAATACTCAACTGCCGCCCCATAAGCCGTTGCTGATTTGGCTTTCTGACCTACCGTCAAATTCAGTTGGGCGATTTCATTTCGTTCTTGTTGAGAAGTCACCAGTTCAACACCAAGATTGAGATGGTCGACTATCTTAAATAGCTCCTCTGATAACGCTTCTGGTGCGGTATTCTGCAACAGCAGACGACCTATTTGTAAGTGAACCGCTGTTTTTTGCTCCTCATCAATCAAAGTATAAGCCGCTTGTTGTACCCGGTCATGCAGGAATTTATAATCTTGAACTAACAGTTGTTCATCTAACTCAGATACCGGCAAAATTAAGCCGGAATCAAGTGCGGGAGTTAATTCAAAGGAAATTTTGTGGGGTGATTGTTCACTAATAATAGAAAGGGTGTTTAAGTCAAAATATGCACCCACACAAGCTGCCAAGCGTAAAACCTGCTGAGTAGATTCTGGCAGTTTCTTGACTTTGCCAATCATCAACTCGACTACATTATCAGTGATGCCCTTTGCTTCAATGTTGGAAATATCCCAGTGCCAGTTCTGGCGCTCTAAATCAAAAGTTAGTAAATTTTCAGCGTAGAGAGTTTTCAGAAATTCATTGACAAAGAAAGGATTGCCCTCTGTTTTCCGCACTACCAATTCTGCCAAGGGTTTTACTGATGCGATGTCACCTGGCAATGTGTCGGCAATCAGTTGGCCGATCGGCTCTAGTCCTAAGGGTGCTAAAGTAATAAAGTTGACAGTTGCCCCAACATTCCGCAGCCCATCAAGAGTCATCATTAAAGGATGGGTGGAGTTGACTTCGTTATCTCGATACGCCCCAATCAAAAATAAATACTGGGTATCAGTATCGCTCATCATCAGTTCTATTAACTTGAGAGTAGCGGAGTCTGCCCACTGCAAATCGTCTAGAAAGATGACCAAGGGATGCTCTAGCGAGCAAAATGCTCGGATGAAGTTTTGAAAGACAAAATTAAAGCGATTTTGAGATTCTTGTAGTCCTAACTCTGGCACGGGTGATTGTTTGCCGACTATCAGTTCCACTTCAGGAATCACATCAATAATTACTTGACCGTTGGAGCCAAAAGCCGCTAAGATTTTTTCTCGCCATTGGTTTAGTTTTTCTTCGCTTTCAGTTAACAGTTGCCGCACCAAGTCTTTAAAAGCACTGACGACAGCCGAGTAGGGAATATTACGTTGAAACTGGTCAAATTTACCCCCGATGAAATAACCGCGTTTTTCTGTGATAGGTTTATATATTTCTTGCACCAACGCCGACTTACCAATACCGGAATAACCCGCCACCAACATGAGTTCTGTTGGGGAGCGATCGCACGACACAGATTTTGTACGCGGATACAGGGATACATTGGTCGAATCACTGCTAATCACCCGTCCATCCGTGGCATCCGTGTCGTGCATTGTCTCCTTCTTTCCCGAAGCTTCCCCAGCTACACGCTCAAATGCTGTTAGTAAGGTTTCAATTTCTGCCTCGCGTCCGTAAAGTTTTTGGGGAATTTGAAACTTATCAGAAATATCATTGGATGCGAGCCCGAAGCAAGATATATTTCCTGTTTTCTGTAACTGAGATAGACAATTCTCCAAATCAGTTTTGAGTCCCCAAGCACTTTGATACCGCTCCTGGGCCGTTTTTGCCATCAGTTTCATCACAATATCTGAAACCGCTTTGGGAATTTCTGAATTAACCTCATGCGGCGGCGAAGGCACTTTAGCAAGATGACAATGTACCAACTCCAGCGCATCAGCAGACTCAAATGGTAGCTTGCCGGTAAGTAGTTCGTAGAAGGTGACGCCCAGCGAGTAAAAATCCGTGCGGTAATCTAGGGAACGGTTCATCCGTCCCGTTTGCTCCGGCGACATATAGGCTAAAGTCCCTTC
The DNA here is from genome assembly GCA_036703885.1 of Candidatus Sericytochromatia bacterium. GTDB lineage: Bacteria > Cyanobacteriota > Cyanobacteriia > Cyanobacteriales > Coleofasciculaceae > CADCTM01. The sequence continues at coordinate 642 of DATNQT010000130.1, read as the reverse complement.
TAAAACATTGGGATTTTTTAGGGTAGGATTTTCGCGGCTTAACTGAGTGGAAATGCCAAAGTCGATGATTTTGATAATTCCCGTTTCTGGATTGAAGACGATATTGGAGGGGTTGAGATCTTTGTGGATAATATTGCTGCTGTGAATTTGACCTAAAATTTCAGTGATTTTGATGGCTATTTGGAGAAATTCAGGGAGAGAAAAGTTAGAATTTGACTCAATATGACTGTCGAGCAGTTGTCTGAATGAGAATCCACCAAAATCCTCAAGGATGATGACTAATGTTCTTTGATATGGTTCTAATCCATAAGTCTTAACTATCCCCTCTAGATCTAAGCTGCAAGTGATTTCATATTCCTGTTTGTATCGAGTGAGTTCCCCAGGTGTAGGATAGTCTTCTTTGAGTACCTTGATGATAACTGCTCGATCGTCCTGTTCTCGCCTAGCTCGATAGACTGCGGAATTAGCACTTTCGTAGATTTGTGCCAGAATTTGGTATCCAGGAAATTTCATCATAAGTCGCCGTCAAAAATCGTGTGGTAATTGATTGTAAACCTCGCCCGGAGATAGTTTTCCGACATCTGCGTGAGGTTTTTTCGATCGCTTGCACCCAATAATCCGGCTGGATAATGTTTAAACTCC
>DATNQT010000129.1:0-7787 GCA_036703885.1 Candidatus Sericytochromatia bacterium | reverse complement strand
CTGTGGTCATATAATTACGAATAAAAGACTTAAGGTTTTGGTTCTGAACTGGATTTATTCAGCTTTTCTCGCCGGACTTCTTCAACTTGACTGACTTGAAAAATCAGGGTAAATTTTTGACCCATTTCTTTTTCGACAAATGCTTCTAAAAGCTGCACCTGTTTTGGGGTCAAAACTTGACTGCTGCGAACAGTCAGACGGACTTCGGGCGGTTTCGTCAACCAGTTAGTATCACTTTTGATCAGTTCTACCTCTCGAAAGGTAATAGTTCGGTTGAGCAATGCCCGCTTAAGACTAGCTTCGAGTTGGGCTTGCCTGATCAATTCCGCAAAGCTCACGCCTAACGGAATGAGAAGTATAGCCGTCAAAGCCAATGCCCAACCGAGGGCTTTATGGGCGCGATTTAGCGGGGTGTAGCCTGCCATTAAAAAGGTCAGCATACAGGAGAGGGTAATTCCCAGCAAATTGGTTAAGTAGAGGAGGCTTGCCCCTCGACTGAGTGACCAATTCGCTTGAGATAAACCCAAGCCAACAACACAAATTGGTGGCATGAGAGCAACCGAGATCGCAGTTCCTGCCAAAGTACCAGAAACTTTGGGCTGAATTTTGGCAAAGCCACTGATTCCACCAGCAGCAACCGCAATTCCTAAGTCCAGTAACGTGGGTTTAGAACGAGCCAAAACTTCGCTCCCAAAGTCTGGAAGTCTTACCAAAGAACCCAGAAACCAAGCTAAAAAAATTGCGAGCATCGTCCCGACTACTACTGCCATTAAACCTTTGCGGAAGAGGACAACGTTACCTTCTAATGCTCCAAATGCTAAGCCTCGGATTGGCAACATTAGAGGAGCAATAATCATAGCACCGATAATCACAGCAGCACTATTGGAAAGAAGTCCAAAGGTGGCGATTACACAGGAGCCTAGAATCAATACAAGATAGTTAAGATTTAGAGTTGATTCTTCCAACAAGTCAATTTGTATTTGGTTTAAATCCTGTGGAGCAACCTTTCTCCTGCTGAAATTATTAAAACGCTCCCGAATAGAGTTGAGCAAAATACTCTCCTTAAATCACCTCACTGACAATGACAATGATATTGTCCCTAATGGTTGTCACTTGATACGCTCGTCAGTTGGTACTTATCACCGTTTTTCCTCAGAGGCTGTTTCTAAAGAAGTGTAAACCCCTGGAGATCCCCCTAAATCCCCCTTTTTAAGGGGGACTTTAAAGATTTTCGGTTCCCCCCTTTTTAAGGGGGGCTAGGGGGGATCTATCCAAAGTTAGGCAACATAGCCAGTTAACATTACTTTAGAAACAGTCTCTTATGAGCTGGCAAACACAATAAAGAATGCAAGTCACTCTCGTTACTTTGCACTCTCAATACAGAAATTAGTGAGACTTTAGCGCTGAAAGCCCACGAACAAAGGAGAAAAATCTTTTTTCTCTCCATGTAGTTTTAGATTAAGGGAAAAATATTGCTTTAAAATTGAAAACTATCTTTACCCCTCACTATTTGTTTTACTCAGGAAGCGTTGCGTAATCGCTACTTCTAAGGCGTCTGAGTAGCCAATCAAATCTGGCTTTGGCTAGCGGAACGTTATCGAGCATTTCAGGAGATAAATCCTCTGAATTATTGTCTTCATTCACAAACTGACCCTTGGCATAGCCTAGATATCTAACTGTACCCCGCAGTCGGGTGGATAGAAAAATCGCGATCGCTCGATAAAAACGAGAGGCAAACCCTTCATCCTTTTTCAGTTTTTCAACAAGTTGATGCCGGGGAATCGACAAAACCAGAGAATTTTCAACAGCCATAACGGTGGCAGAGGGTGGACGAGCATCAGCGAAGGACATCTCCCCCACAACTGCGCCACTGGTTAATCGAGCTATTGTCTTGCCTTCTAACGCATTCACAGAAACAGACAAGGTTCCTTCTAGGAGGATGTGTAGCGTATCAATTGGCTGACCTTCTGCGATAAGGACAGTGCCAGCTACAACTTCCTCTCGACGACCCGTGGAGATCATCCAATCGATGTCATCGTCATCTAGTTCACCCAGTAAGAAGAATACTTTTTTCATAACTGATGTCTCGCTCACTCATTGTAGTAGCAGGAGGACTTTTGCAACTTCCTGACACACCCTGATGCCAATGTCTTCTTATCTTAAATTTGAAATGGCTGATTAACCATATGGTTCAGCACTAGCTTTTGGATTACCAAGAAGAAAAGGATTTGTTTATATTTTTTATTATTTATACATTAATTCTTACACAAGTTAGCGAGAGGTGTATCTGCATGATACCTCCTCTGAAAAGGGACAAGAGGTAAGAGGGAGAGATTTTCATTTTTTCTGCTGTGGGCAAAGCGCATGGGTGACTATCTAGAAAATAAGAGCTAAGGGCAGGATATAGAGAAAAGTTTTCATTAGTTATATACTTCGTAGGGTCTCTGACCGTGCTTTCTTAACCTCGGAAAACCTAGTAACATCCCCCAAAACTCCCTCTCCCTCCCCTCAACAAGCTGTGGTTGATTCACTGAAGAAACCGGGTAATCCTTGGAGCCTTAATCCTTCCACCGCACTTGGACAAAATGCGACGGACGCCCCCAAATGTCTGGAGTCGCCGCGATTTCTACAACAGCTAGGTTAAAAGGAATTGCCGTTGTCAAGTAGCGTTGAGCTAGGCTACCGACATCCGGCGCTAGCTGAGTAGCTGTTGCTGCGGCTAAACCCAAACCAATAACTTGCTCAATAGGACCTCTTGGCAGGAGGAGGTGCGCCCCTAATGCCAATCCTGCGGTTAAAAACATCCCAACAGAAAGATTAGTGCCGCAGCGCGGATGCACCGCTAAATCCCATTCTCCCTGAGTAAGGCGATGCAAGGCGATAGGTACGGCTCTTCTCAAGTCAGCTAGGTCTACCTGACCGTAGAGATAAAAGCCTTCGTCGGTGGATAGCCCCCCTAAGGTGTTATTGTCTGACTGGCGGACAGTTGTAGAGGATTGAAGGTTACTGACGCGATTTCGCTCGCCCAGAACCCAAACCGTTGCGTGTTCTAGAGCATGAACCTGACGCAACATGAGAATTTCTTTTAACCCAGGAATAAAATTCAGCTGCCTAAGCAAGTCAGCATCCTGTGTGGGTTGCGGTGGAGCAAAATCAAAGTCCCAGAAGTTGCCAGTTTGAGCAGAAGCAGCATTAGTCATGGCAGCACGACTCCAAAACAGATTGATTAATAGAAAGTATTTTCAACTGTAGCGTTCGCACGAAGATTGCGTTGTAAAACTTGGTGAAGGATAGTTATGACGGTGGGTGGAGGCAGGGAAAGAGAAATGGCAAATCATGCTGTTTTTGAATGCCTGAAGGCGAAGTATGGGATTAAATAAGTAAGCACTTATTAAGCACTTAACTGTCCAACTGCCAAACTTGTGAAGCAACCTCATTCTTACCAACTTATTGGGCTGATGTCAGTCTTCGGTTGCCTAGCTGGCATCAGCGTAGGCTTCTTCCATGCTTATTCTTCAGGATCACTTGCCCAGGCGATTTGGACTGAGATAACCAATGTGGGGAAGATGCTGAAGATTCCTACCTCAACAGCAAACCCTCAGCCTGCGGTGACACCTTCTATTAGTCCTCCTACGGTGACAGCTCAAGGCTGGCCGATAGTATCACCTCTGCCTGCCCCTAAAGAAGTTTGGGAATGCTCCGTCGTGGTTGTCGGCGGTTCTTTGGGGGGAGTGGCGGCAGCTTCCCATGCCATGAAATCTGGGGTTAAGACTTGTTTGATCGAACTCACTCCTTGGCTAGGAGGACAAATCAGCTCCCAAGGCGTATCAGCACTCGATGAATCGCTGACGATGCGCTCCTTGCAGAATTTTTCAGAGAGTTGGAATGAGTTCAAGCAGATCATCAAGCAGCAACCCGTAGAGCTTTCTGAAGGCAGTACTAGCTTTATCCGCCGTCAAGTCGTAAAAAATACCAACAACTGCTGGGTGGGGAGCCTCTGCTTTCCACCTGATGCTGGGGCGCGTGCAGCGGAGAAACTACTGTTGTTGTCATCCCCAAATGCTCCTAGTAGTCGTTGGGGAACCTCGATCGCTTTTAAAGGGGCTGAGTTCGATAGCACAGGTACTCAGATTACAGGAATTTATGCGGTGCAACGGCGACCTCACGACCCTAACTACCTGCCCCAAGGTCGGCTGTCTCAAGAGTTAACCTCCTGGTATTCCTGGTCTAGCGATGAGGTGTTTGAGAAAGTGCCCATACGCCTGCAAGCACCACCAAACGAGCGAATGATTGTCATTGATGCAACTGATACGGGGGATTTGGTGGGCTGGGCGGGGATTCCGCATCGTCTGGGGTCAGAATCTCGTGAAACCACTGGGGAAGTGAATGCATCTGTCAAGGACAACCCGGAATGCACGCAGGCGTTCACTTTTCCCTTTGCTCTTGCCCTTCGAGACGATAAAGGGGCAAGTCTTGTTGAATTGGCTAAAGTCAAGTCTGGAATTTCCAAAGCAGAGCATCGGCGGGAGTACTCTCTAGACCGATTTACCATGTTCGGGAATAAGAACTTTTTTAATTACCGACGCATGATTAGTCTTAACCGCAATCATCCGCTATATGAGAGTCCCGAGCCGGGAGACATAACTCTGGTCAACTGGAATCAAGGTAACGACTGGAACTGGATGAACCCGCCTCTGATTATGACGGATGAGTTGCTTGCTAGCTCTGGTCAACGTCAGAACTGGATGGGGGGGCTTGCCTTGAGTGCCCTTAAGGATGCGGAAAATCATGCGCTGCTGTTTTCGGAATGGCTGATAGAAACCAAGAGTCAGCGATCGCAAGGTTTTCCGTTAACTCATTTATCAGGAGCAGAGTCTCCTCTCGGTACGCTTTCAGGCTTAAGCATGACACCTTACATCCGGGAGGGTCGGCGGATTTTGGGACGGGCAGCCTACAATCAGTATGAGTTCATGATGCAGGAATCAGATATTCGGGCAGATATGTCCGGCGGGCGTGACTTCTCTGCCACAGCTATCGGTGTTACCCACTATGACGTTGACATACATGGGTGTCGCTATCGCAACTGGGAACCTTCAAATGAGGCTACCTCCGCACCTACTAAAGAGTTTAATGTCCGACCAGTTGTGATTCCTTTAGAAAGCTTGATTCCCCAGCGGATTGACAACCTCTTGATTGGTGGCAAGAGTATTGCTGTCACTCATATCGTTAATGCTGCCACTCGCCTTCACTATGGCGAGTGGACTATCGGTGCCGCAGCAGGGACAACTGCCGCTTGGCTAATCAACCAAAATCAGCCCGATTTGACTCCAGAGCGGATCATAACTCGGAATCTGATGCCGAAATTGCAACAAGCCTTGAAGCAACAAGGGCTGCGTCTTTCCTGGTAAAAATTAATTTCGTCAGACTAAAATCTGCAGCTACACGAAACTTACGCCTGCCTGCGCAGGCTAATTAGTTTTTCAGGTTAATTCAGCTCTACTGAATGGATAGTCATGGGTCATTAGTAAAATTTTGTAGAGACGTTCCCTTGGGAATGTCTCTACCAGTAGAAATTACGGAGAGGAGGGAGGCGGCGCGGCTTTAGGTGGTGCCACTGGTGCTGACGAACCTGTCGGTAAAGACAGATCGATATTAGCTCCCCGGTCATAAATCTCGATGTCCCACTGCCCGGAACGATTGGATTCAAAAGCAATGAAGCGACCATTACCGCTAATCGTGGGATGACGGACTTCTGCCAAAATATTTTCAGTAATGCGATCGCCTTGCAGCGTCTGACGGTCATAAATAAACACATCCGGCTTGCCCAACTGCTCGGAAATATAAACGATGTAACGTCCATCTGCGCTGATGTCTGGCTGTTCTTGAAGACTCCCGGGTTGGTTGAGTCCTGGTAAATCGATCAAACGGCGTTGTTGTATGTCGTAGAGGTAGATACTGCGTTGAGCAACGCGATCGGAACTAAAGACTAAATAGCGACCATCATAAGAATATCGAGGTTCTTGGTCAGCAGCGGCGCTGTTTAGAGTCGCGCCGACGCTTTGTGTGGGGGGAGTCAAGAAACCCCGCGAATTAAAGCTATCCCAAAAAAAATTGAGGCAACCCCCTAATCCGAAGATTAAGCAAACTGCCAAAACTTTTACTAAGAGATTGCTACGCCATTTAGGAAAGCACTTCATCATTGGGCGATGGTAGGGGACAGCAGTTAACGTCATTCAAGCAAACTTTGCCCCACTGTAAAGCCCAACGTACTAAAGCAACCCGATTATCGGTTGATGTCTTCGTCAGGATGTTGCTGATGTGATTATCAACAGTACGCTTACTGATTTCTAGCTGCTGGGCAATCTCTTGATTAGTTAAGCCAGCGGCTACTAGTTCTATAATTTGTAACTCGCGGTCTGAGAGAGACGCGGGGGTATAAGACTCGCCACCAGCCATAGGTATATTTCCCTTGGTATATGTACTTACCATCTCCTTCAATTTTAGAAGATTGTTTGTAGCGTCTGTCCCTGAAAAACCCAGTGCATGGGAACTCTATCGAACTAGGGAGATAAAGTTCTCAGTTCAACTCATGAGCCTGCATCAGGCAGTATCAAACTCGACCAAAAAGAGGCTAAAGGCTAGGGAAGTGAGAAGAGACTATCTCCTTGCTCTCATCTACAGGTAATCTGGAAAAGTCGAGATGTGTGCAGCCGTGACCAATCCTCGTGTTCTTTGCCTTGGTGAAATATTATTCGATCTTCTAGCCGATCAGTTAGGGCGATCGCTCGAACAAGTCGAATCCTGGACGCCTTACCCAGGAGGTGCGCCAGCTAATGTTGCCTGTGCTTTAGTGAAGCTGGGAACCCCTGCTGGCTTTGTCGGTTGTGTGGGTGAAGATGAGCCAGGAAATACTTTAGTACAACTGTTGCAGGATATTGGGGTCGATAGTACTGGCATCCAGCGCCACCCAACTGCACCGACACGACAGGTTTACGTCGTGCGTTCCGAAAAAGGCGATCGCGAATTTGCAGGTTTTGGCGGACTGGACACCACTCAATTTGCCGACGCCTATCTCAAGGCGTCTGAGTTACCACAGTCTTTATTTGAAAATGCTGATTTTTTAGTCTTAGGAACTCTAGAGTTAGCCTATCCCCAATCTCGCGAAGCAATTTTCAAAGCCCTGCAACTTGCAGAGCAGTATGATGTCAAAATCTTCCTAGATGTTAACTGGCGTCCCGTGTTTTGGCATGACACTAACGCGGCAAAGCCTTTGATTCAGGATGTTTTAAAGAAAGTCGATTTCCTTAAGGTTGCGAAAGAAGAAGCTGAGTTGCTATTTGACACCACTGATGCTGGTGCGATTACTCATCGTCTCGGCTCGATAGAAGGTGTCTTGGTGACTGATGGGGATAAAGACACTAGCTATTGCTTAAGTGATCATGAAGGCACGCTTCCAACTTTTAAAATGGATGTCAAAGATGCCACAGGTGCTGGGGATGGTTTTGTTGCGGGTTTCATCCATCAGGTATGTCAGCAAGGACTGAAGGGACTCGCTACGGCTGAGGCAGTGCGGGATGTTGTTAAGTATGCCAGTGCAGTGGGTGCGCTGACGACATTGCAACCAGGAGCGATCGCAGCTCAACCCACATTAGAAGAGGTAGAAGCCTTTCTCAAGGAAAAGTAAAAAGCGATCGCGTAGTCAAGGTGGTAGGTTTTAGGTTTTAGGTGGTAGGGGAAAGTCTGACTCCAAGACACGCCGATCACCCTAAAATCTGCCATCCTACTCA
>DATNQT010000128.1:0-1846 GCA_036703885.1 Candidatus Sericytochromatia bacterium | reverse complement strand
AAAGGGCGCTGCCGGAACAAATCGGTCTCTGTTGGCGATGAAGAGGACTGTGTTCGTGTTTTTCGCTGAATTTGCTGTCGAGTATACATTTCCTCAGTCCTCCCTATAAGGCTTGTGCCAGCAGTGAGCTAATTGATTTTGTATTGGAACTTGCTAAAATAATAGACCTTTTTAAATCGAGTGGCGCTACTTCCAAAGTCGAGATTGCGATCGCCTCATCCAAATCTCTTAGCTTTGAGCTACAGTACTTCTCGGTTCACGGTTTGAGGAATGCGATCGCATTTCCACAAAACTAGCTAGTCCTTACATACCAGATCTACAGGTCAAAATCCTTCCCTACAAAAGTCGTAAATTTGTTTAGAAGTTGCATTTCTTCACAACAAGCCTGATTGAGAGGCAAGTCCACTTGGCAGCAGGAGAGTTAAAAAATACTTCAAGAAAGATTAACAGAGAGTACAGAGAGTGCTGCAAGTCCTGATTTTAAGCTTTTTGCATAAGTAGCCTAGTAACCAGAGATATATACAGATAAGCAGCAACCCCCAACGTTTGGCAGCGTTTTAATTCCTACCCAAGTCGGGAGAACAACTATGCAGTTAGAAGATAAAGCGGATTCCTCTTCAAATTCCTTACTGAATGAACCGACTGATTCACCCTTTATAGAGCAAACCCTGGATTCTCCTCCGGCTCAAGAGAATAGTGGCGAATTTTTGCTGAAGCAAGAAGAAGTAGTGCCGTTAATCCCTGAGAAAGTACCCGATAAGCCTCAGAAACGACAGAAATACTTTTCTTTCTGGGGTACAGTGACGATATTGGGGATATTGGGGATATTGGGGATTGGTGGGGGGCTAATTTTTTTGACTAGCTCTGTCAGTTGCGGTAATAAAGGGAAGCAGGCAGAAGCTAAACAAAATATTGGCGCAATGAACCGAGCGCAGCAGGCTTACTTCTTAGATAACAATACCTTTGCTAACTCCGTTGTAGACACGGGTGTTGGCATCAAGACTCAAACAGTCAACTACAACTATTCAGTCCGTGCCACCAAAACGGCAGCATTTCAATATGGAATCGCCCGACACAAAACACAAAAGAGTTATGTCGGAGGAGTTTTCGCAGTACCCGCTATTAATGTAGATCCCACAGCGAATAAGACTGAAACGACAACTGTAGGTATTGTCTGTGAAGCCATAAATCCCGGTTCAACTACACCAACTACTCCAACTCTTGTAAAGGGTGTTCCTACCTGTGGTGCTAATACAAAAGATTTAACAGGAGGTAGGACACTGTGAAAAATCACAACTGGTTTAAAGGGCTTTGTCTTTATCAGCGCTCAATAGTTGTGATTCTCTGCCTCAGCCTTCTGAGTGTTGGTAGCGTAAGTGTCGCTGCTGTGGTCAATCATATGGATATTCCCACATTAATTGCCAGTTGGAGTACTAAACAAGTAAGTGTGAATCAACTACGGCAAGGTCAGTTAAAGCCCGTGATTTTGATTGATGTGCGATCGCCTGAAGAATATGCTGAAGACCACATCGGTCAAAGTTTGCTTGTACCCTTAACTGATATAGAGGCTGGCTTCGGCGTAAAGCGGATTCGTGCGATCGCTCAAGCCAGTGGCAACTCTGATCAAACTCAGCCAACTATCGTGCTTTATTGTACATCCGGTATGCGATCGGTCAAGGCATACCAGCGATTGGAAAAAACTGGGCTAAATATTGTTGTTTTAAGTGGGGGAATCACAGCATGGCGAAAGGCTGTGCTTGCCCAAAAAGATACAGAGGTATTGGCTCTAATTACTAAACCTGTATAGATTTTTAGCTGTTCGCCTAGTTAATTCAGCAACTCCTAC
>DATNQT010000127.1:0-14606 GCA_036703885.1 Candidatus Sericytochromatia bacterium | reverse complement strand
TTCGACTCGAATGAATGCTTTGAATATCCAGATGATGTTGTGCGGCGATTTTTGGAGAGATTGAAGCGATCGCACAGAATTTGATTAGAAATAGTATCCTCCCCCAATCTTAGTAGAGAGGTTGGGGGAGAGGTTTTACTTCGTCGCCACTACAGCAATATTCCAAGCCATCCGCTTCATCAACGGAAGCTTTTTCAAAACTCCGTCCAACTTCTCTAACTGCTGATAACTCGGTTTCAATCTGTCCTGCTCGATGATAATCTTCTTCCAGTAGCGCTCCTGGTTAGGATTAACCTTTTCAATCAAATAAAATCGTAGAAAAATCCAAAGCGTTGCTATCCAAAATGTATCGTAAGCCGTCTCTGAAAAGAGAGATTCGATGTAATTGACAATATTAATATCTAGCGGCGTTTCATCTTCTGTCCGCACTTCAGTTGCCATGCGCCGATAGACATTAATCACGGGATTGTGCTTCAGAGGGTCCCAAAAACAAGCTTTTCCACCAGGCTTGAGAACGCGGTGCATTTCCTTTAAAGCAACTTTTGGGTCTGGAATATGATGCAATAAATTCGATGCATAGACTATATCAAAAGTATTATCTGGAAAGTCCAGTGCCATTGCATTGGCAGTACGCCCTTCAATTTCCACACCATTCCGTGCTGCCAATTCTAGCGCTACTTCTACCATTCCTGGCGAATAGTCAGTTGCTACACAACGCGCTCCTTTTTTAGCGAAGTAAACGCTATTTTCACCCGCACCGCACCCTAAATCTAGAAGCAGTTTATCTCGGATATCTCCCAATTGCTGTAAGATAAATCGATTTTCTGGAGCTGTACACGCTTCAAAATAGTCAGCTACCCGAATACCATCCACATCAATAGCAGCTGCCCAAGCATCGTGAAATTGCCGCTCTCGTTTTAGGGTTTCATCTAACATTTTGTTTGATGTCTACTTCACTGAATAAATTTTAGAAGCAAGGTTAAACCTTCTCTTAAGATTAAACCAGACTTTTCTAATAGCCCTTAATTATAAGTATTTTTCATTAATCTTGCTCAGATATAGCAACAGAAGTAATTTCTAAGGTACAGGGAGTAACTTGATCGTTTTTATCGTAACTCCGTATATTAAGCAGCAGATAAGCTGCATTGTTGCCGACGATTGATAGCTTAAAGGTCGGTGGATTTTTAGGATAATATTTATCTTGTGTGGAACTAACGATCGCACCTTCTGGATCGAGCATCACCAAACCAAAAGATGCGCTGGTACAGGCTTGGTCTATGTAAGTCACTGCACCCGTGACTTTTGCTTGGTCTGGCACTCCCCCCAGGTAGAGAAAGGATGTACTTTGGGATGGAGCGTAAGTGCGATCGCCCCCAGGAGCAAACGTGGCTAGCTGGTATGTAGCATCCGTATTTTGACTAATTGTAAAGTCCTTTGACAACGCCTTCACGAGCATCCAATCCTGCTGGCTGCCAGGTCGTACACTAATTTGCTCCTCCATTGCCTGGAGTGTCCGCAGTGCAGTTGGCAGAGACGTTGGACGAGTTCGCTGGTAAATGCTGACCGTCGTATTCCCTTCCAGTGTGAACTGTACAGGTAGGCGCTTGAAGTCCTTAGCAATTTCCCAATTTTTCGTAAAGGCATCAAACACAACCTTAACGACCTCATGTTCTTTCGTAGGTAGCCACTCTCCCACAACCGGAACCGTCGTCGGCACACCAGGATAGCCAGCTAACGGGTCGGGAATCACCACGTACTGTGCCTGTAGTAAATACTGTAGGGGGTACTCATCGCGAGAGTTCACCTTAGGGACTGGCAAGACGTTCAATTTCTTGCCCTTTTGCCCATAGTGCTTCAGTTCCGCAACTTTCACTAAACTGGAATCCAGTTGCAGGCGTTGATAACCCACCACGAAAATTGGCTCTTCTTTAGGAGCGACTCGACGCAGGTAATCAACCAATCGCAGGATTTCATCGTAGTCTGTACGCACCAAAGGCGGACTGCTAAGGGCAAACAACGGATGAAAAGCACTGCTCATCTTACCAATTGGGGTCAGTCCAACGAAGAAATTGACCACCAAATAGCAGCCAGCCACACCCATCATGACAGTACGAACCTTTCCACTCAGCCTAATCCAAGCTGTCCAGAAAAAAGCGACTAACCCAGTAAATATTAGGGGTGTAACTTGTAACGAATAAAAGACATTCCCATAACGAAGTATAACCACCCAAATAATTAGTGACAAAATACCCGCTAGACCGAGAAAGCTAATTCCAGGTAAAGGCATAGCGCGGGTGACAATCGCCGCCGAAAACCCGATCGCCACCAAGAGCCAAGTTCCCCAGCCATAATAGGCGGCGTATAAGTTAAAAATATCGCTAAAAGGTAGGCTCCAAGAGGTGTAAAGGGTTCTGTAATCAACCGTCAGGGCATTTTGAGTAAATACGGGCGCGACAATCATTAGGGGGGCAAGGGTCGAGATACCCATTACACCCAGCCGCACGCCGCCCAAGAAGAGATTTCGCAAAGCCATTAGGGGACGTTTTCGCACCTCGACGGCGAAAACCATTAAGGCTTGTAAGGCGATCGCTCCTAGTAAGGTAACACCACCATAAGTGAAAGGACGGCGCAATAAAATAGCCAGTCCGATGCACAACCCAATCAAAGGAACTCGCCACCACTGCTTAAGCCGGACATCCTGTAAGTAAACTAATGCCGCCAGTCCCAAGAAGACAGCACCACCCGTGTCGGGAATGCCCATAAATGTAGGCACCCAGTTAACGGGAATCAGTAACATTAAGAATGCCGTTGCCCAAAAAACAACCTGTCGATGCGCCTGGATGAGTTGAGCGGCAATTGCTCCCATTACCAGCGGTAAGGGCAGTAAATAGAACAGCGCCAGACCGATTTCGTAGACTAATCGGGAATTACCGAAAGCCCAGAATAAGGGAACTAAGGGTAAAACGTAAAGTCTATTCCGCTCTTGGGTAAGAGACGTTTTCAGTAGCTCGATCGCCTCAGGTCGTGAGTTGCGTAAGCCATCGGATATCTGGATCGCTGGATAATACCAATCGACCCACCAGTGAAAGTTTCGTTCACTGGATATGTAGAGGGTTGTAACGATGAGGACAATTAGGGTTAGCAAAGCCAGAAAGCCAGCATTGACTAAAACTTTCTGGCGACCTTCTACTCGCTTTCTGGGAAGTGGCATAGAGCCGGACTTATTCCTTTGAAACCTGAGCGATCGCTGGTTCATCTGTTCTGTCAGATTCAGCCGTAGAGCTTCGATCAACCTCTTGCTGTTGCTTGTTCTCCCTTTGCAATGACCCATAGAGTCGATTGAGGGCATTCACGTAGGCTTGAGCGGAGGCAACAATAATATCAGTGTTGGCAGCATGACCGGAATAGACACGCTCGTTGTGCCGCAAGCGGATGGTTACTTCCCCCATCGCATCGATTCCCTTCGTCACTGACTGAACTGAAAATTCAATAAGTTCGTTGGGAACGTTCACAACGCGGTTAATCGCCTTGTAGACGGCATCCACGGGTCCCGTACCGATCGCCGCATCCATCAGTTCCTCACCCGTCGGCGTTCTCAAAGTCACGGTTGCGGTAGGACGAGAGCGATCGCCACAGGACACCTGCACTAACTCCAAGCGGAACAGTTCCGGTGCTTGTTGGGTTTCATCGTTAGCGATCGCTTCCAAATCCCAGTCAGAAATTTCTTTTTTCTTATCTGCCAGGTCTTTAAACCGCAAGAACGCCTTATTTAACTCGGTTTCCGACAGCTCAAACCCCAGTTCCCTCATGCGAGTCCGGAAGGCATTACGACCGGAATGTTTGCCCAGTACGATCTGATTTTCCGTTAAACCAATGGACTCGGCATCCATGATTTCGTAGGTCAGCTTATTTTTGAGGATGCCATCCTGGTGAATGCCAGACTCGTGAGCAAAGGCATTGGCTCCAACGATTGCTTTATTCGGCTGCACCAGCATCCCGGTGAGGTTGGAAACCAAGCGGGAAGTCTTATAAATCTGGCGCGTATCGATATTGGTTAGCGGCTCTTCTGACTCAGCAGCGCGTCCCAAGTAAGGGTTGAAATACTGACGGCGGACGTGCAAAGCCATGACCACCTCTTCTAAGGCAGTATTTCCAGCTCTTTCACCAATCCCATTGATGGCACATTCCAGCTGCCTTGCTCCATTTTTAACGGCTTCTAGGAAGTTTGCCACACCCAAGCCAATATCATTGTGACCGTGGACGGAAATGATTGCCTGATCGATATTGGGAACGTTTTCTTTGATGCCCTTAATCAACGCGCCAAACTCGCTGGGTGTGGTATAGCCCACAGTGTCTGGAATATTGATCGTTGTTGCCCCCGCTGCGATCGCCCGTTCTAGCACTTGGTAGAGGTACTCTGGATCGGTGCGAGTGGCATCCATCGTTGAGAATTCCACATCGTCCATGAAGGACTTAGCATAGGCGACCATTTCTTCTGCGATCGCCAGTACCTCTGCCCTTGACTTCTTCAGTTGGTACTCTAGGTGAATATCCGAAGTCGAAATAAATGTGTGAATTCGAGCGTTTACCGCTGGTTTAAGGGATTCAGCGGCGGCTTCAATATCTGCTTTAATCGCTCTTGCCAAGCTACAGATTACGGGGCCGTCTTCTGTACCCACTGCCTTGGCAATTCTCTGTACCGCCTCAAAATCTCCGGGACTTGCGAAAGCAAAACCCGCCTCGATGACATCCACCCCCAGTCGCGCTAGCTGCCGAGCAATGGTCAGCTTTTCATCTACATTCAGGGTAGCTCCGGGGCACTGTTCGCCATCCCGGAGCGTGGTGTCAAAAATAATAATGCGGTCTGATTGGGGTTGCTTGTTCATTGCTCAATTTGCCGACATTAGAGAGTGGTGTCCTCAATCTATATAAAGATACTGGATATTTTTCGTTCTAGTTAAATTAATAATCAATTTTCTCAATTTGGTCGCGGACATCGTTTAAATCTATATAACGATCTGTAGCATTCCTAAGTTCTCTTGCAATCATTCCTTCTGTCGATACCACGGTAATATGTGTATTCTTTGAGCGTAGTAATTCAATCGCTCGTTCAAAATCACCATCACCACTAAACAGAATTACCTTGTCATATTGATCGACCGTGTTAAACATATCTACAACGATTTCTATATCTAAATTTGCTTTTTGAGAATAGCGACCGGAACTATCATCATAATATTCTTTAAGAATTTTATAGCGGACAGTGTAACCTAAGCTAATCAAGGCATCTCGAAAGCCGCGCTGGTCTTGGGGGTCTTTTAATCCGGTGTACCAAAAAGCGTTGACTAGGCTTGTGTTGGGTTCACTTTTAAAGTAGTCTAAGACTCTTCTTGGATCGAAAAACCAGCCATTTTTTTGTTGAGCGTAGAACATATTGTTCCCGTCTACAAAAATAGAAAGACGGTTCATAGGACATGGCATATAAACTAAGACCTAATAGTTCTAGGGAATAAAGGGAACTTCTTATTTTAGCAATCTTTATATAATAATTTGCTAATAGTTACTGTTTAGCTATAATCCTAAAGCCTTCTACTACTTCTTCATTTTGCCAACCCCTCTACTCTAATCACACTTGTGCAGCACCGAGAAAGTCGGCGGCGGACGTACTTTATCAACTCTACATTCAAATCTGTCGATCTGCGTTAACTCCGAATCAGAGAGCTACCCTTAAGGCGCTTCACCTTGCAAGTAAGAACACCAGTCACTCCAACCACCAGCATAGAGCTTGCCAGAGCGAATGCCAGCTAGTTCTAGGGATAGGAGATTGACGCAGGCAGTGACCCCAGAACCACAATAAACTAGAATTTCTTCTGTATTTTGCTTGATATCTACCCACCGTTGTTGTTGATTGGGCATTGCCTGGAGGTAGCCTTGGTCGTTCGTGACTTCTTGCCAAGGGTAATTAACAGCACCTGGAATGTGACCTGCAATTGGATCGATAGGTTCTCGTTTGCCTAAATAGCGATCGCTTTCCCGCGAATCGATCAAGACTACATCCGGCAAATCTTTACGAACTTTCAGCGTGTCAATATCCACTACCCAGTCCGAGTGCAACTGCGGCACAAAAGTTCCTGGCTTAGGTGTTGGTAAAGCATCTGTAACGGGATACCCAGCTGATTGCCATGCCTTCCAACCCCCATCGAGCAAAGCTACTTTGTCATGTCCTAAGTAGCGCAGCAGCCACCAAAGACGGGAGGCAAAAGCAAAACGCGAATCATCGTAAGCAACGACCAGAGTTTCCTGAAAATTTATTCCAATTGCTCCAAGCTTTTTCGCTAACTCGGTAGGATCGGGCAACGGATGACGACCACCATGACGCCCTACAGGTGCAGAAAGGTCTGTATTTAAAT
Organism: Candidatus Sericytochromatia bacterium; assembly: GCA_036703885.1. Classification (GTDB taxonomy): domain Bacteria; phylum Cyanobacteriota; class Cyanobacteriia; order Cyanobacteriales; family Coleofasciculaceae; genus CADCTM01. Next base: position 8,196 of record DATNQT010000127.1, on the reverse strand, counting down.
CCAGGTAGTGAGCACCAGGAATGTGACTAGTTTGATATTGTTGATGCCCCAGTTCCGGTTCAGTTAAAGCAAAACGACAATCCGCGATCGCAACTTGTGGGTCATCAAGGTGTTCGCTAAGGTACTGAGCAGAAACGATATAAGGAGTATCCGTCATTCGATAGTCTGAATTTGAACTCTAAAACAAATCCTAGCAGCACCGCTAAGTGTACAAAGAGTTACAGAGACTTACAGAATATCCAAAACCTAGATGAAAGCAGGGCTATTTCACCCATCCAAAAACCACTTAACAACGGATGTAAAGGATACAGGACTTACGCACGGACACCACATATTGTAGGGGCGCACAGCCGTGCGCCCCTACAAATGGAACTTCAAAGCTCAATTTGCGTAAGTCCTAGGATAGTTTAATTCAGCTTCTCACCAACAATGCATCCGTTACATCTGCTTTCAAATCCGTTGCCTAACTTCTTCCCTTCCCTAAAAAACAGGCAAAACCATCCCTTCGCGAGCCAGTAAGTCATTGGGAAAAACTGACTGAACTTGCTTTTCCATCTTGTCGAGAAAGTCGTCATCATGGTCGGGGTTGTAGCGAGACATGACAATTCGTTTAACATTAGCTGCCTTTGCCGTTGCGATGCCAGTCTGCCAGAGGTCATCTTGCCAGAGTAACGGCGAAGATTCAAGGAAGTCTTTGTCTGAGATAGCAGAAGGAGCATCCAAGATTAGCAGATCGGCTTCACTCGCTAAGTGCAGTAAATTTTGATCAAGGTGATCCGGATAGGGTAAGCGAGCTGTTGCGTAGACTGCCGAATGCCCTTGCCATGTCACTCGATACCCCATTGAACGGTACGAGTAGTTGAGAAACACTGCCTCAACGGTCACGTCACCCAGTATTATCTTACTGGCTGAAGTCAGGTCGTAAAACTTTAGCTCCGACCGCATGAGTTGAAGAGGTACTGGGAAATTGGGATGAAGCATTTGGCAACTGAGGCGCTGCTCCATTGATGTACCATTGGATGCCTCTGCTCCATGAATATGGAAACAATTCCCTGGAATGAAGCCGGGAACAAAGAAAGGAAATCCTTGAATGCTGTCCCAATGGCAGTTGGTTAAGAAAATGTAAGCTTCCACTGGCATCTGTGAGAGTAAATTATTACCCAGCACCCGTAAACCACTGCCACAGTCAAATATCAGCCGTTTTTTACCAACGCGCATTTCTACACAAGAGGTGTTGCCACCGTAGCGCATGGTTTCTTTTCCTGGAGTGGAAATTTGCCCTCGAACGCCCCAGAATTGGACGACAAAATCGCTTGTAGAGCCAGTTACCATATCGGCTCTAGAATTAGATGAACGTAGGTTTGGTGCCGCTGGCTCAAAATCTGGCATCTTTCAATTAAGTTAGCCTTGATTAGCAACGCTTCACACCTGCTGCGAGTTTCCACTAATAATACTCAAAGCAAATGGTATCAGTGAGTTAGGTAGCTGTGGTTTTCTCTCAAAAGAAGTGGAGGTTACACATCGAGAAGAAATGACGTAGGGTGAGTTGGTACAAAAACAAACATTGGTTTCGCACTTCCCCTACGTTTAATTTTCTGGCACCCATGTCTTTGTCAGGAAGTTTTTTCAAATCAGTTAATCATAGCCTTCTTCAAGGCACTGATTTGTGAGTTCTGTCACAGGCAGATCGCAGGAGGCGAAATGCCCTACAGCTACATCTATCTTAGATCGAGCAATCTCAAAAGTGCTTGCCTAACACCCTAGCAGAGATTTGCTAGGTGAATCTATTTGAGGCTATTTACTAGCTTTGATGCACTGTTCTACCAACGGCATTACCTGCTCGACATTTTTCCAACCTAGAATTTCTGTGACTTTTTTTTCAAGATTTTTGTAGGTTGCGAAAAATTCGGCAATTTCATCCAAACGATGGGGGGCGATGTCTTGGAGAGATTTTACGTGAGCGTAACGAGGGTCTTTGTCAGGAACACAAAGAATTTTTTCGTCGCGATCGCCTCCGTCAATCATCTCTAGCATCCCAATTGGTCGTGCTGCAATAACGCACCCTGGGAAAGTGGGTTGATCCATCAATACCATACCATCGAGCGGATCGCCATCATCTGCCAGGGTATTAGGTACAAAGCCATAGTCGTAAGGGTACTGCACCGAAGAATAAAGCACCCGGTCAAGTGCAAAAGCTTGCAAATCCTTGTCAAACTCGTACTTATTTTTGCTACCCGCCGGAATTTCAATCAAAACGTTGATCAGACCGGGTTTGGGTTGAGCTGGAATGCGTGATAAATCCATAGACCTATGTTTTATAGCTACACGGCACATTGAGGGTGCTTTTCAATTAAAGCTCAAGCACCCACAGGTTGAACACCACTTAGAAAGTGTTGACTAACCCTCGTGTAGCATTTTACGGGAAGACAGAGGGCAACTGTCTCCTACGCGAAAGTATTCTGGCAGCTCTGCAAATTTTTCCGGGTCAGGTTGGCCCCTGTTCCTACAACATCTCAACACCTTTAGGTTATTGACCCTGACCCAGAGCCAGAACGCTCAGTGGCAGAGGCAGCCAAGCGATGTAATCTAGATTACATAGTTATTCCTTTGGACTAACTGTTTTTAGTAAATTAATCCATTGTTATTTTGGGAGGTAAAAAGCCTACATTCACTTTGGTGACCTTGGCAGCGAGTAGCTTGTCTGTTGTAAAACATCAACCCTGCTACTTGAAGAGTAGTGAGCGATGACAAACACAGGCAAGGTCAGCGTCATCAAAGCAATTAACGTGCCCATAATTTCTGCCCACCTATGGGGATGGGGGTCAGAAGAGTTGGCAGACGGGCCACTTGATTCCATAAAGTAGTTATAACTGGAACTCGATCAATTCAGATTTTAGAAAGTGGGTTGAATTGTAAACCCAATAGTCTTTATTTTAACGATTTATTCTCAAGTGTTTGTCTTCCAGCAAACAATCGCAAGACGTTCACGATGAAAAATGAATAGCCGCACTAAAAATTCATCCTAAAGGAATAGGTATTTTTTCCAACAAGTATTTTGTTGATAATACGGTCATTGTGGACTTAGTTAGTATAATTTGTTACCGCAAAAACAACAGCTCAAGGTTACTCATCCTTGACAGAGTTTGGTCATAAAAAACCGCCTATAACAATAGGGCGGTGTGATTAAGCAATCGGAGGGTAGTATCAGCTTAAGTGTCTGTTTTGTGTGTTGTTGTAACAAAACTTACAGAACGATATTTAGCCAACTCAGCATTTTCGTAGTGACCTATCGGTCGCCATAAGCTTTCATTGGCTCTTTGATCAACCGAATATACAGATGCTTAAAGGTAGATTTGATGACGCGGGGCATACCAAAATCAATGGGCATTAAAGCATCGGGTAGTTTCCAATCCATCACTTGAAGTTCCAAAGGTCGCTGATGGGGAAAGTGAATGTCTGCAAGTTGTGGAGAAAGCCCCAAGCGTTCCCCTGCTGCTACTGTGGGAACAATAGCTGGGTCTACGTTGAGGATTTCTAACATTGAGAGATCGAGGGCAAAGACATTCGAGGACGCGCCTAATATATCCAACCGTCGAGGTTCCCCGCCACTAGGACCATTCCCTTCATGACCAATGATGCTATCGATAATCGTCAAGTCTGGATTAATCGCCCGTGCTGTTTCTACCAACATTTCTCCAAAGCGATTTTCATCTTTGCCTGCTTCCATGTGCCACCAGGCTTTCATTTTACCTGGAACACAGCCGAACAGATTCTTGACACCCATTGTTAGGGTCAACTGCATATGAGATTTCAACTTCGGCAGATTAATCACCACATCGGCTTCCATTGCTTCTTTACACAGCCGCAGATGATTAAAAGCATCGCTTGCGGTTTCGTATCGCTGACCGTGAAATTCGACAACGGGTAGGTTAAGCTCTTCCATCATTGGTAGATAGCCGTTCGCCCTAGCGACTCCCATAGCACTACCAAAGGCTGGACTATCTCCGAAAAAAGGTTTCCCTCCCACTTCCTGTACCAGTTGAGCGACACATTGGACTATTTCAGGACGAGTGATGCATTCTTTGCCAAGACGCCCGGAGGTGAGTAAATTGGGTTTAAGCAGCACGCGATCGCCTTCTTTGACAAAAGCACTCATTCCTCCCAACGGCTCCAGCAAGGTTTCCAAAGAAGTTCGCAACGATTGCTGTTCATAGGAATTAGCACGAATCAAACTAACAGTAGGCATGATTTTAGCTGTTGAATTTTGGTTGATCTGAGGATATCGCTCCGTCGTCGGTTTGTACGTGCGTTCATGGAGTCTGTCTTAACCAATGACCAATGACCAAGAACTAATGACCAATCACTAAGCCTTAGCTCCATGAGTTAGTGCAGTTACCCGCTGGACTTCGGAGAAAACACCTTGCCCTTGGATTTCAGTGATTGGGGGCTTCACTTCTACCTTCATAACCTGAGCCGTACAAATTAAAATCGTTCTATCAAATAGGTGCATCGTCAACCAAGGTTGACTGAGAAAGCCTGGGAGTTGCTCCTGGAAGGCTTCTGGAGTTATCGAGATATCAAAAGATTCTGTCTCACCATTGACATAGTGAAAGGTCACTTCTGTAAAGCTATCCTGACTTATCATCAGAAAAATCTCCTTCTGAACGGTTGTTAGTTGCTAAAGATGCAGGGCTGTGCATCCTATTAGATCTGAGGGCAAATACTTAAGGAGCGTTTAGACTGCCTTGAGTTTGAGAGTACCCATTTAGGAGCCGCGTGCCTACAAACTCAATATTTTCCAATATTCAAGGCAAGAAGGTAATACTGGAGAAGATTTGATAAGACAGATGTAATTAGCGATCACCAGAGACAGTTGATGAAATGCCTGACACAATTGGATGTAACTGAGTTCAACAAGAACTAGTGCAGGCTACATTAACAAATTTTTCATCTCTAAGAGTTTGTGCGTCTATCGTTCAGCGTGAAGGATATTTTGAGGAGCAGCATCGTCGAAGCCACTCCTTGTCCCCATCGGGTTGAACAATTGTGAACCCACATTCAGAAATAAGCTCCAGCCATGACGGACAAACAGAGAAAACATCAATCCTTTACTACAAACTTGACGAAGCTGTGCAGTCTGCTTGTATTAACGCTAGTTGCTGTTGGCATCAGCTTTGTACTTGCCGATGCTCCCGCCTTAGCACAGCAATCTCCTGCTGCTCAGGGATTCAATCCCCAACAAATGTTGCGGTACGCCTTGGAGTGGATTAAAGATCTCGGTTCAATCGGAGCGATCGCCTTTATAGGACTCTATATCGTTAGTACTGTAGCTTTCTTGCCTGGGTCGATCGTTACTCTCGGTGGTGGTGTCGTTTTTGGGGTAGTTTTGGGATCGATTTACGTCTTCATCGGGGCGACACTGGGAGCAATTGCTGCATTCCTAGTCGGTCGTTATTTAGCCAGAGGTTGGGTTTACAAGAAAATCGCAGGTAACGATAAATTTAGGGCAATTGACGCAGCAGTTGCTAAAGAAGGGTTTAAAATTGTCGTTTTGACGCGACTGTCCCCTGTCTTTCCTTTCAACTTGTTGAACTACGCCTTTGGCGTCACTGGGGTTACTCTCAAAGACTATATTCTCGGCTTCGTCGGTATGATTCCGGGAACAATTATGTACGTTTACCTCGGTTCCTTAGCTGGCAGTTGTGCCCTGATCGGTACCGAGCGTCAACCCGGAAATCTTGCAGTAGAGTGGGCATTGCGAATTGTCGGTTTTATTGCAACCGTCGCTGTGACGGTCTATGTCACTCGTATTGCTCGGAAGGCTTTAGAAGAGAAAGTTTCATAGCTTCTACCGTTTATTGTCGATCCAATATAACCAGGTTTTTTCTAGCTATAACGATGTCAAATTCAGTATCCCAAGTTACAGTCTCACCGATGGATGAGTATAACCAGACTTTGGTTTCCTACGTCCATCCGCCAGATTGGGTCAATCCTAAACCTGCTGATTGTTACGACCTGGTTGTGATTGGTGCGGGCACGGCTGGATTAGTTGCAGCAGCAGGAACGGCGGGACTAGAACTGGGTTTGAAAGTCGCTTTAATTGAAAAGCATCTCTTGGGTGGGGATTGCTTAAATGTCGGTTGTGTGCCTTCAAAGTGCATGATTCGCTCTTCTCGCGTTGCTGCCGAGATGCGAGATGCAACAGCTTTTGGGATTCATGCCCCAGAACATATTGAAGTAGATTTTCCAGCAGTGATGCAGCGGATGCGTAGGCTGCGGGCGAAGATTAGCCCTCACGATTCTGTTGATCGCTTTCAAAAGCTGGGAATCGATATTTTCTTAGGGTATGGTCGTTTTTCGAGTTCCAACACGATTGAAGTAGGGGATAAGATTCTCCGGTTTAAGAAAGCTGCGATCGCTACGGGTGCTAGAGCCGCAGCACTACCAATTGAGGGGATTGAAGAGGCAGGCTATCTTACAAATGAAACCGTTTTTTCCCTCACCCAACAACCCCGACGTTTAGCGGTGATTGGTGGTGGTCCTATCGGTGCTGAGTTGGCTCAAGCATTCCGGCGCTTAGGGAGTGAGGTGGTGCTTTTCCATCGAGGCTCTTACATCCTAAATAAAGAGGATACTGACGGCGCAGAAATTGTCCAGAACGTCTTTATCCGCGAAGGAATCCGCTTGGTGCTGAATTCCCAAATTAAGCGAGTGGTTAAGACGAGTGAAGGTAAGACAATTTACTTTACTTGCAACGGTCAGGAAGAGTCTATAACAGTTGATGAAATTTTGGCAGGTGCGGGACGTGCGCCCAATGTTGAAGGTTTGAATTTAGAAGCTGTCGGGGTGGAATACGACAAGCAAAAAGGCGTGAAAGTGAATGACTACCTCCAGACAACGAACCCTAAGATTTTTGCAGCAGGTGATATCTGCATGAACTGGAAGTTTACCCATGCTGCTGATGCGGCGGCGCGGATTTTGATTAGAAATGCTCTATTTTCTCCCTTTGGCTTAGGACGATCTAAACTCAGCAGTCTGGTGATGCCTTGGGTAACGTATACTGACCCGGAGATTGCTCATGTGGGAATGTATGAACGCGAAGCGCAGGAAAAAGGTATTGATGTAGATACGATCAAAATTCCTTTGAGCGATGTAGACCGTGCGATCGCAGATGGTGAAGAGGAAGGGTTTGTCAAAATCCTCTACAAGAAGGGTTCCGATAAAATTTTAGGGGCGACAATTGTTGCCCGTCATGCGGGTGAGACGATTAGTGAAGTGACTACGGCAATTGTTGGCAAGCTAGGTCTGGGTACGTTAAGCCGTGTGATTCATCCCTATCCAACTCAGGCTGAAGGCATCAAAGCAGCGGCTGATGCTTATTATCGCCGCACGTTCCTCAAGCCGAATATTAAGCGACTCCTGGGAGTGGTTGCAAAGCTCTCGTAGTTTGGTTCTCCCGCACGTACGGTGATGACTAAAACTGATAATTTTGCCAAAAGGCAAGTCTCGTAAAGATTTCTAATTTCCAATTCCCAATTTCCCATTCCCAAAAACTCTGGTTTTCCACCACAAATACGAGAGAGCCGTTTTTGCTTTCGTCAAATCTTTATGGGTTCTTTATCCGAAATTCATAGTTCCTTCACATTTGCCAGGAATAATAAAGTTATATAAATTAAAGCTTAAGAAAAGTTCCGCTTGGAAGATTTTCAGAATCAAGCACGAACACAACATAAGTCAGCAGGGAACTTACTATCTACCATTTTTATGAATAAACACCTTGACGAGTCGGCTGTTGAGTGTTCTACACTGGTCGAACTCATAAGCTGGAGGGCACTTCACCAACCCGAACAGCCAGCTTACACTTTTTTGATTGATGGAGAAGTAGAAGGCCCCCATCTGACTTATGCAGATCTGGATTGTCAAGCTAGGGCTATTGGTGCTTTGCTCCAACAACATAAAGCGCAAGGAGAGCGTGCCTTGTTGCTCTACCCACCCGGTTTGGAGTTTATTGCCGCTTTTTGTGGTTCTCTATATGGTGGAGTAATTGGTATTCCTGCACCGCCGCCTGACGCGGCGCGTCTGAAGCGAACTTTGCCTAGACTTCAATCGATCGCTAATGATGCCCAAGCAACTTTAGTGCTGACCACGTCGCGGATTCTTTCTGTTGTTGAGGAAATGCGATCGCAGGATGCAGAA
>DATNQT010000126.1:0-4083 GCA_036703885.1 Candidatus Sericytochromatia bacterium | reverse complement strand
TGACCTTGATTGACCTCCTGGTCAAGTTCAAGCATCTGTACTTGTTGTAGTTGCTGTAGCTGCTGATTTTTCTGCTCTAACAGTTCACTTTTCTTTTGATTGACTTGAAGTTGAATACTTTCGATTTGTTGCACGACTTGAGGACCGGGGGGTTGCAAGCTTTGTTTTTGAATTTCTGCGATCGCCCGCTGACCTTGCATATCAAGCTGTTGCAGCTGAGTGTCAATCAGGTTAATCTGCTCCTGAAGTTGTTGCTGAACTTCTTCCTTCCATCGGGGTGTCACGATGGCTTTGATATTGACTGGTCGCTTCAAGAGTAGATTGGTTTTAGATTCGTCCATATGGGTTGTACTAGGTAGATCTGAAAGTTCAAAGGTTTAAAGGTTCGTACTCAACAGCAGAACCTTTAAAGTTTAAAGTAAGGACACAAAGTTACTGAATGCTGCCGCTTACTTTATAATTCTCTAGTTTGGTCTCCTGAATCAGGCAAACATCCCGTTAATAATATCGCGATAGCGTTCCGTAACCACAGGTCTACGGATTTTCAACGTTTGAGTCATCATGCCATTTTCAATAGAAAACGGTTCTAGAATGAGCTTAAACGTACTAATGCGGTCATCAGGGCGATAACCAGGGCGATTTTGTACTTCTCGGTTCAATTCTGCACGCAATAAGTTCTGAACCTCTTTACTATCCAGGTCAATTTCTTTCCGGAACTCCTGTGCCGGAACATCAGACCCAGCGGCAATAGAATTGGGTAGATGTAAATGAAGCTTCTGAGAAGCTGCCCACTGTTGGAGGGCATCGAGATTGGGAACAATTAATGCACCAAGCGATCGCTGGTCTTGCCCTACCAGCATAATCTGATCGATATAAGGACTCCGCAAACAAGCATCTTCAATCGGTTGCGGCTCAATGTTTTCTCCATTTGTTAAAACAATCGTATCCTTCGCCCGTCCAGTTAACACCAAGTCGTTCTGGGGTGTTACCCAGCCCAAATCGCCGCTATCAAACCACCCTTCGGAGTCGATCGCCTTCGCTGTTGCTTCCGGATTCTTATAATAACCTTTCAGCACCTGGGGGCCTCGGATCAGGACAAGTCCGCGCTCACCAACAGGCAAAGGTTGACGAGTTTCGGGGTCAACAATCTTAATTTCTGTTTCTAGCATAGGTAGCCCTGATGAATAGCGCACGTTATGGGAGGGACGGCGCACATTGGTAACGGGAGATGTTTCTGTTAAACCGTAGCCCACCAGCACTTCTACACCGACAATCTCAAAAAAGTCATCCAGATGTCTTGCCAGGGAACCCCCACCACTGATGGCTTGGTTGATTTGTCCCCCTGTTGCTTCGCGGACTTTTTGATAGACCAATTTGTCGGCAAGTCGGTGAACGGGCCAAAGGGCAGCCGCTTGGACGGTAGCATTGAGACGTTCGATGCTAGAGGGATTGAGGTTATCTAAGCTCAACCCTTGCGCCAGACGCCGTGCTTTAATGTAACGCTGACTCACAGATAGCAAGTTTTGCACCAGTCGCTGCTTACTTTCAGGTTGTTCGCGAAACTGCTTTTGGACACCCTCATAAATCGATTCCCACAGTCGCGGTACACCTACCATCAGGTTAGGTTTAAATTCTTTTAAGTCTTTTTTGACGTTGCGTAGGTTTGTGTAAATCTGTGTGCAACCTTGGGAAAGTATGTAATACTCGACCGATCGCTCGTAAGCGTGCCAGGTTGGGAGGATAGAAAGAACGCGACTACCTGGTTGTGGCACTAATACGTCGGTATAAGTTCTCACCTGATGCAGTAAGTTGCCATGAGTGAGCATGACCCCTTTGGGTTTACCAGTAGTACCAGAGGTGTACAGTAGCGTGGCTAAAGTTTCCCGGTTTTGGCTAACTGGCGTTAACTGGTGCGATACTCCTGCTGCCATTAACTGAGAGTAATTAACAACTTTTAGAGTTTCGTCTGCGGTGGGTTCTTCCTCAGAGAGTAAAACCACTAGCTGAATGGGTAAGTCATTGAGGCTAGCCTGTAGTTTTTTCAGTAATGCCAAATTTTCTGCCACCAGAGCGATGCTGCCGCTATTTGCCAGAATATAAAGCAGTTCCTCTCCTTCTGCCTGAGCGCTACGCACGACGTTGGCTGCACCTGCTGTCATAATGCCTTGATCGGCAATCATCCAGCGAGGGCTGTTATCGGCAAAAAGAGCCACACGAGTAGGGATACCTTCACTATCAATTTCTGGTGTAATCCCTAAAGCCTGCAACCCAGCCGCAAATTGCTGAATTTGCTGATATAACTGGCCATATGTGACAACGACCTCTGGTTTAGCGTGAGGGTCTTTAAGGGCAACGATGTTTTCAAATTGTTTGGCAACAATCGGCCATATTTCCGGCAAGGACTGTACTGAGGAGTAATTGACAAGGCGTGTGAGATTAGCAGGCTCTTGCTTGGTCATCGGAATAGAATTAGAGTGAGCGGGGCGGTTTTTCAACATAAATTAAACCTGTGCATCGCGTTAGCGTAGCGGTACAACGTTAAGAGCATCGCCGTCAGCCTAGACGCGCTCTACTTGTCTTGATTGTGTTTTTACCATAATCCTCTGCTGACGCAGAAAAAGAGACTTGGGTGGACACAATTGCTTCTGTCTGTGTTTGGGGATATAGCGGTTCTCAAATCAAGCCAGAGAAAGCAACGGACAAGGGACGGAAAACCAACAAGTACATTATGGGAAATAAATGTACGGCAGCTTATTAAATTTCTTGCATAACTCACAACCCAACAGCGATAAGTACTATGGCTACGTAGTAAGGTTTGACGTTTGCAAGCCCTCGATTGAGTCTCTTCTAGCTCAAACAAATTTTGTTCTGGAATTTGCCAGTTTGGCTAGGTATTAGTTAATATCTCCCCACATATGCCTTTCAAAACTTAAGGAACGTTTGTGAAACACTATCACTCTGCTACAAATCTTCTGACCAGAAAGTCTATGAACCCCTTCAAAACCAAAGGACTTATTCTAGTACTCCTACTAGGCATTGGCTCAACGGCTGTCTTAGCAGGCTGTAACAGTACCAAATCTGCCACAGATTCTCCGGATACCTCAACGCCGACTACCTCTACAAAGTCTTCGGATACCTCAAGTTCTTCGGCTACCTCCACAAAGTCTTCGGATACCTCAAGTCCCACTAAGAACTCGGATGTTAAAAAGGCGGAAGACGCACTCAAGAATCTTTACAGTAAACAAGCTGGGGTTCCAATCCAGTCGGTGAAGTGCCCAGAAAGTACTAGTTTTAAGGTAGGTAGCACTTTTGAATGCCAAGCGAAAGCACAGGGCGTTAATTTTGGCATACAGGTCAAAATGGAGAATGATAAGGGTAATTTTGACTCAAGTACAAAAGGGCTGTTAATCCTGACAAAAATTGAGGATTTAATCAAGAAAACGGTTAAGGAAAAAGCCAATATTGATGTGACTGCCGATTGTGGTGGCAAACTCCGTACAGCAAAAACAGGGGATTCCTTCACCTGTCAAGTAAAAGATACAAAAGGTCAATCAAAAGAGGCAAAAGTTACCGTGAAGGACGATCAAGGCAATATTAATGTCAAGCTCTAGTTATGCGGAGATTTGTACCGACTGTGTTGTATTGTAAGACGCAGCGCTCAAATGTATCCCATTTTTACAAATTTAATCCTGTATGAAGGCAAGGCACTGAACTCATACAATATTGAAGCAAAAAATTGGGATGCTCCCTGGTAACGTCATCATAAAGCTAGCGTATCGGTTCGCGCTGAGCGCTAGCAGGAGAATTATTGATTTAAAATCTTTACCTAGCGCATCTTGTGAACAGAAAATCGATTAATTCTAGAAAAATTAAGGGATTTATCCCAGGAATTCTTTTTGCGATCGCTTCGATTCTCCCGGCTATCTGTGCGATTGCAATTCCTTCTAATCCCTCGAATGTCAGGAAGTTGGAGCAAGCGCTCACAGAGCTTTACAATCAGCAAACTGGGGTTCCCATTACATCCGTCAGTTGCCCAGATAACGCTAATCTTAATATGGGTAGTACGTTTGAATGCCAAGCCAA